>JAYTWC010000385.1:0-4556 GCA_043743635.1 Verrucomicrobiota bacterium
CGTCCCGATATGTACATCGGCGACACCAACGAACGCGGCCTCCACCACTGCGTTTTTGAAATCGTCGACAACTGCATCGATGAATGTCTCGCCGGTTTCGCCAAAGAGGTAAAAGTCTCCATCCACCTCGACGGCTCCTGCTCGATCGAAGACGACGGCCGCGGCATCCCCGTCGACATCCATCCGACGTATAACATCCCCGCACTCGAACTCGTTCTCACCAATCTTCACGCTGGCGGTAAGTTCGGCAAAGGCGCCTACCAGGTCTCCGGCGGCCTCCACGGCGTCGGCGCGAAATGCGTCAACGCCGTCTCCGAATGGTTCGAAGCCGAGGTTCGGCGCGGTGGCAAGGTTCACCAGATGCGTTTCGCCCAAGGCAAAACCACGCAAAAAATCGCCGTCATCGGCGACACCAAAAAAACCGGTACGAAAATCACGTTCAAGCCCGACATCGAAATTTTCAAAACCACCCGCGAGTTCCAATACGAAATCATCGCCAAGCGCCTGCGCGAACTCGCCTTCCTCAACCCCGGCGTCCGCGTCGAATTGATCGATGATCGCTCGCAGAAAACCGACAAGTTCTTCTTCAAAGACGGCATCGCCGAGTTCGTGAAATTCCTCAACACGAACAAAAACGTCGTCCACGAAAAGCCCATCGTCTTCAGCGACAGCGTTCCCAACGAAACCAACGCCACGCTCTCCAACATCGTCGTCGATGTGGCGATGCAGTACAACGACAGCTACAACGACCAGGTCTTCGCCTACGCCAACTCGATCTACAACATCGAGGGCGGCACGCACCTCTCCGGCTTCCGCACCGCGCTCACCCGCGTCGTCAACAATTTCGCCAAGACCAACGGTCTCATCAAAGAAAAAGACCCAGCCATCACCGGCGACGACGTCCGCGAAGGCCTCACCGCCGTCATCTCGGTCAAAGTTCCCGAACCACGCTTTGAGGGACAAACCAAAACCAAACTCTCCAACGGCGAAGTCGATGGCATCGTCCAACGCATCGTTGGCGATAAGCTTAAGTTCTTCCTCGAAGCCAACACGGCCATCGCGAAACGCGTCATCGACAAAACGCTCAACGCCGCACGCGCCCGCGAAGCCGCGCGCAAAGCCCGCGAAACCGTCCGCAAAGGCGCACTCTCTGGCGGCGGCCTGCCCGGCAAACTCGCCGACTGCTCCGAACGCGATCCAGCCCTCTGCGAAGTTTACCTCGTCGAAGGTAATTCCGCCGGTGGCTCCGCCAAACAAGGCCGCGACCGGCGCTTTCAGGCCATTCTCCCGCTCCGAGGCAAAGTCATCAATTGCGAGAAAGCCCGCCTCGACAAGGTCCTCGGCAACGAGGAAATCAGAACCCTCATCACCGCCTTTGGCACCGGCATCGGCGAGGGCGACGACAACGTTGGCGGCTTCAACCCCGACAAAGCCCGCTACCACAAAATCATCATCATGACCGATGCTGACGTGGACGGCTCCCACATCCGCACCCTGCTCCTTACCTTCATCTACCGCCAAATGAAGGGGCTCATCGAACGCGGCTTCGTTTACATTGCCCAGCCGCCGCTCTACCGGATCAAGCGCAAGAAACGCGAGCAGTACATCGACAACGACGAGCAGATGAACCGCATCCTCCTCGAACTCGGCTCCGAGGACGTCGTGCTCACCCGCATCAAGGATCAGCACACCTTCGCCCCCGCGCAGATCGATAAAATCGTCGAAAGCCTCGCCGCACTCGAAAAACTCGGTGCCGGCGTGGTTCGCCACGGTGCACAATTGCCCGACTACCTCGACCGCCACGAAAAAGAAACCATGGCGCTCCCCCGTTACGTCGCGCGCATTCGCGATGGCAACAAGGAGTCCCACGAATTTCTCAAAGACGAACACGCCCGCGCCGCCTTCGTGCAATTGCACGGCCTCGACGCCGACCTCTTCGAGCAACCAGACGCCAACACCAAAACGCCGTTCAGCGTCAAGCGTATCACGCTTCACGAAATCTTCGAATCGACCGAGATGGCAAAGCTGCTCAAGGCCATTGCCGCTACCGGCCTTGAAATCAACCGCTTCGGCAAAACAGAGGAAGCGCGTTACATCATCACGGAAAACTCCGGTCAGAAAAGCGAATCCAAGACCGAGCTGCATTCCCCGCTCGAAGTGCTCACCCACATCCGCACCCTCGGCCGCAAAGGCCTCTCAATCCAGCGCTACAAAGGTCTCGGTGAAATGAACCCGGAACAGCTTTTCGAGACCACCATGGATCCCGAGAAGCGCCGCCTCCTCAAAGTCAGCATCGCCGACGCCGCCAAAGCCGACGCCCTCTTCACGCTCCTCATGGGCGACGAAGTCCCTCCCCGCCGCCAGTTCATTGAGGACAACGCCCTGAACGTCCAATTCCTCGACGTCTAATCCGTCCCCCTAGCCGCACCACGTCTCAGACCCAACGTTTACCTTTTTCCCGTGTATACAGCCTCAGAAAAACTTTCGTCGGCCAATATCACCGACATCATGCAGACCGCCTACATCGACTACTCGATGTCGGTCATCGTCTCGCGCGCACTGCCCGACGCCCGCGACGGCCTCAAACCCGTTCATCGCCGCATCCTTTACGCGATGCTCCGCGAAGGCTTGTTGCATAACCGCTCGTTCGACAAGTGCGCCGGCGTCGTCGGTGAGGTGTTGAAAAACTACCATCCCCACGGCGACTCCTCCGTGTACGACGCCCTCGTGCGCCTCGGTCAAACCTGGGTCATGCGCTACCCGCTCATCGAGCCGCAGGGTAACTTCGGTTCCATCGACGGCGATCCACCGGCCGCGTATCGTTACACCGAATGCCGACTTGGAGCCATCGCCGAAGATCTCCTGAGGGATATCGACGAAGACACCGTTGACTTCATACCGAACTACAAGGAATCGACCACCGAACCAACGGTTCTCCCTTCCGCGCTGCCGAATTTGCTGATGAACGGCTCGACTGGCATCGCCGTCGGCATGACGACCAACATCCCGCCGCATAATCTCAACGAGATCATCGACGCCACATGCGCCATCATCGACAAACCATCGATCACCGTTGACGAGATCTGCGGCATCATCTCCGGCCCCGATTTTCCCACCGGCGGCACGATCTCAGGCCGCGATGGAATCCTCTCCTACCTCAAAACCGGCCGCGGCATCGTTCGCGTCCGCGGCAAAGCCCACGTCGAAGAAACCAAAGGCGGGATGGAGCAGATCGTCATCACCGAGATCCCGTACAACGTAAACCGCTCGAACCTCGTCATCCGTATTGCCGAACTGGTTACAGATAAAGAAATCGATGGCATCCGCGACGTCCGCGACGAATCCGATGAAAACACCCGCGTCGTCATCGAACTGAAGCGCGGCGAACAGTCGAAGGTTGTCATCAACCAGCTCTTCCAGAAAACCGCGCTCGAATCCTCCTTCGGCGTCATCCTGCTCGCCCTCGATAAGAAGCGGCCGAAGCAGATGAACATCAAAGAAATGATCGAGTGCTTCATCGAGCACCGCCGCGAGGTCATCACCCGGCGCACGAAGTTCCGCCTGAAGGAAGCCGAAGACCGCGCCCACATCCTCGAAGGCTATATCATCGCCCTCGATAACCTCGACGACTTCGTCAAAATTATCCGCGCCTCCTCAAACCGCGACGAGGCCAAGGTCCGCTTGATGGCCAAGTACCCGCTCTCCGAGCGCCAGACCGACGCCATCCTCGAACTGCGTTTGTACCAACTCACCGGTTTGGAACGCGGCAAGATCGAAGCCGAGTACCTCGAGCTCCAAACGCTCATCGCCGAACTGCGCGCCATCCTCGAATCCGAAGCGCGCCTCCTCGAAGTCATCAAGACCGAGTTGCTCGCAATGCGCGCAAAATATTCCCAGCCCCGCCGCACCGAAATCGTCGGCGCCGCCGGCGAATTCCGCATGGAAGACGTCATCCCCAACGAGGGCTGCGTCATCACCGTCTCCCACCTCGGCTTCATCAAACGCACGCCCGTCGCCGAATACCGCAGCCAAAAACGTGGCGGCAAAGGCGTCATTGGCGCCGAAACTTACGATGAGGATTTTGTCGAAAATCTTTTCACCGCAAGTACGCACGACTACATCCTCTTCCTCACGAGCACCGGCCAGTGCCACGCGAAGAAGGTTTACGACACGCCCGAAGGCACCCGCGCCTCGAAGGGCAAATCCGTCGCCTCCTTCCTGCGCCTCACCGAAGGTGAGAAAATCGCCTCCATGCTCTGCGTGAAGGACTTTACCGATAACAGTTATCTCGTCATGGCGACGAAGAAGGGCGTGATCAAAAAAAGCGCTCTCTCCGACTATGCCAACACCACGCGCGACGGCGGCCTCATCGGCATCAACCTGGCGAAAGACGACGCCGTCATCGGCTCCGTCATCACCACCGGTGACAACGAACTCATCCTCGTCTCCCACCAAGGCCTCGCCGTCCGCTTCCGCGAACGCGATCCCGAGACGGGCGAAGAAAATTTCCGCGCCACGGGTCGCGCCACCGGCGGCGTCACCGGCATGCGCTTCAA
>JAYTWC010000386.1:0-8935 GCA_043743635.1 Verrucomicrobiota bacterium
CCGAAGGACGACCCGCGCGGTCTCGGCCTCACTCCGCTCGCCTACTCGTTCATCGCGGGCATCCTCCGCCACGGTCGCTCGATTTGCGCCGCGCTAGCCCCAACGGTTAATAGCTACAAGCGCCTCGTCCGTCGCGGTGCCATGAGCTATTATTCTTGGGCTCCGGTTTTCAATTCCTTCGGCACCAATAACCGAACCAACTCCATCCGTGTGCCCATGGGTGGTGGTCGCTGCGAGAGTCGCAACGCTGATTCAGCCTGCAACCCGTACCTCGCCGCCACGCTCTTACTCGCCGCTGGACTCGAAGGTGTCCGCGAAAAACTCGAACCCGGCTCGCCGCAGGAGGAAAACCTCTACGAACTGCCCGAGTCCGAATTGGCTAAACGAAACATCTCCTATCTGCCACGCGATCTCGAAGAAGCCGTCGAGCTCTTCGCCGCCGATCCGTTCATCACCAAAACGCTCGGCCAGGACCTCCGCGACGAGTTCATCAAGTACAAGACCGAGGAGTGGCGCGCTTACCACCTCACGGTCAGCCAGTGGGAAATCGACCGTTATGCCCGCATGTTCTAGTTCAGATGAACATCAACCGAAACACAGCCTACACACCACCGCCGCGCTTTGCCTGGCCCCACGGCAAGCGGTGTGCCGTGGTGCTGTGTTTTGATGTCGATGGCGAGACAACGGCGTTTTCGGAGAGTGAACGGCATGCGGCGAGCACCACGCTTTTGTCTCAGTGCCGGTACGGTCCTTCGGTGGGCGTTCCACGGCTGCTCGGACTTCTCGACCACCTGGGTGTACCGGCTTCGTTCTTCGTTCCTGCCTGGATTGCCGAACAGCGGCCCGAAACCATACGCGCAGTCGCCAAAGCCGGGCACGAAATTTCCGCTCATGGGTACCGGCATGAAAAACTGCCGACCCTCTCCCGCAGCAGTGAGGAGGAAATTCTCCTGCGCAGTCGCGACATCCTGGAGCGTACCACCGGATCATCGATCTGCGGTTATCGCGCGCCTTGGTTCGAACACAATCCGTGGACGACAGAGCTGCTCGCCCAACATGGTTTCCTCTACGATGCCTCTTTGATGGATGATGATGTGCCCTATCGCACGCCCAGTGGACTGATCGAGCTTCCACACAACTGGGCACTGGAGGACTGGGAGCAGTTCGCCTTTCACGGCGACCCGCCTCTCGGACATCCGCCAGAGGACTGCGGCAAGGTGCGTGAGCTGTGGTGGCGCGAATTCGAGGCCATGCGCGACTTTGGTTGCTGCATGTTGCTTACCCTTCACCCGTGGCTTTCGGGACGCCCTTCCCGCGTTCGCCTCATCGAGGGGTTGGTCCGTGACATGGAGGCTGGAGGGGACGTCTGGTTCGCTACGGCCCGGGACGTCGCCCGTTACTTCGCAGAAAATCCTGAGGCTCGGCGCGAGGTCGATCTTGAACGCGTGTCCAAGAAGAATGAATAAGCTCCGGCAAATGCTGCATCTTCTGACCGCGGTGCGTACACCGCTGTCACGCAAACTCCATCTCGGACTTGCCTGCCTTGGTTTTGTGCTCTGTGTCACGGCTTATGGGTGGCTGAGCACCCGACCTGGCAACAACCCGACTTTCATACCGCCGTTCGAACGACTCGCCGAAGCGGCCAGGACGATTTTTTCGAGCCGCGAAATCTGGACCGATGTGCAAGCCAGTTTTGCGCGAGTGACGGGCGGCTTTCTCATTGCCGCGATTCTTGGTGTGCCTTTTGGCCTGTTTATTGGTTCTTTCCGCTCGATCGAGGCATTGACTCAGCCCGTCTTCGAGTTTTTGCGCTATGTGCCGGTTCCGGCCTTGATTCCCCTGATCATGATCTTTCTCGGGATCGACGAGGGGGCCAAGGTCGCGCTGATCTTCGCCGGTACGTTTTTCCAAATCGCCTTGATGGTGGCCGACGAAGTGCGCCGCGTGCCGCACGAACTCGTCCAGGCGGCGCAAACGTTGGGAGCGCGGCGTGACGAGATCGTAATGTTTGTATTGTTCAAGGGTGCGCTACCGGGAATTTTCGACACGCTTCGTCTGTGCAACGGCTGGGCTTGGACCTATGTCGTAGTTGCTGAACTCGTCGCCGCCACTGAGGGACTTGGCTTTCGTACGCTGCGTTTTTACCGCTTCATCCAGACACCGAACATCTTCATCTATCTCCTCGTTCTTGGAGCAATAGGACTGGTTTTGGATCTGTGCTTCCGCGCCTTCAACGCCCGCGTTTTCCGCTGGGCTGACGCCACCCACCGCTGATGCTCTCGATCCAAAATCTCGAAAAAACATTCGACGCGCGCGGCAAGCCCGTGCACGCGCTCGGGCCCGTTTCGCTCGAAGTTACCAAGGGTGAGTTTGTCAGCCTGTTGGGTCCGTCCGGCTGCGGCAAATCCACCGCGCTGTACATTGTCGCCGGGTTGGAGCAGGCTACCGGCGGAGTTGTTTCGCTCGCCGCAAAACCGGTGGCAGGCCCCGGCCCCGAGCGGGGCATGGTCTTTCAACACTATACACTTTTCCCCTGGTTGACGGTTTTGGAGAACATCCGCTTTTCCCTCCAGCTTGTCCGAAATCAAGACTACACAGCCGTTCCCTGCACGCTGCTGAACCGCTGCGCACGGGCAGAGCAATTGCTTGAGCTGCTCGGCTTGGAACCATTTGCGCACCGACATCCAAGGGAGCTTTCAGGCGGAATGAAACAGCGGGTCGCAATCGCCCGCGCCCTGGTAAATCAACCCAAGCTGCTTTTGATGGATGAACCTTTTGGTGCGCTCGACGCTCAGACGCGGGAGGAACTGCAGGAACTCATGATTCTGCTTCACCGGCACGAGCGAACCACCACCTTGTTCGTCACGCACGACATCGAGGAGTCGATCTTTCTTTCCACCCGCATCGTCGTGTTTTCCGGAAGACCCGGGACTGTTGTGGCCGACGTGCCCGTGCCGTTCACGCCCGAGGAACGCACGCCGGCGCTCAAGTTCGATCCGCGTTTTGTCGCCATGAAAAGCGATTTGAGCCGCTGGCTGCGACACTCCCACGGCAACATAGAAAGACGTCAGGAACTTCTTACCCGACTCGTCGCCGGCTCTAGTTAGGACGACGCAAACCTCTCTCTCCCTCCAACCATGAAAACAAATAGATTGATACGTCTGGTGACAGCGCTCAGCACGGCCCTCGTCGGCCTTTCTCTTCCGGTTTCTGCAGCGACCAAGGTCGTCGTCGGCCACGATCTCTGGATCGGTTACTCCGGTGTCTTCATCGCCCAAGAAAAGGGCTACTTCAAGGAGGCCGGCCTCGACGTGGAGTTGAAGCCATTCTCAAACCCGGGAGAAACCCTTCCGGCCATGGCCGCCGGCAAACTCGATATCGGCCTCACCACCCTGCAAAATTTAGTTCTTTTAAATGGTACGTCCGATACCTCGGCTGTGACCATAGGACTCATCGACGCCTCCAATGGTGCAGATGCGATCGTGGCCAAGACATCCATCAAGGACTTTGCCGGCCTGAAGGGTAAAAAGGTCGGCGCCACCATCGGCGAGGTAAATCACTTCCTGCTCCTAGTGGGTCTTGAGAAGGCCGGGCTCAAGGAAAGCGACATCGTCCTCACCAATATGAGTGCCGACGACGCCGGTGCCGCGTTTGTCGCAGGTCAGCTCGATGCCGCAGTCACGTGGGAACCGTGGGTGACCAAGGCGAAGTCCGCCGGTGGACACACCGTTTTCACCAGCGCTGAAATCCCAGACACGATCATGGATTGCATCGCTGTTCCTAAAACTTCGCTTCAGTCGAAACGCGCCACCTACGCTGCGTTTATCGCTGCTATCGACAAGGGCGTGGCGTACCTACGCAAGTCGCCCGATGAGTCTTATCCGCTGATCGCAAAATATCTCGGAGCCTCCAACGAGGACGTCAAAGGCATGCTTGAAGGTGACAAGGTTTACGCTCTCTCGGACAATCGCACCCTCTTCGGCACCAGTGGAACAACGGCTCCCATCTACACCACCCTCGGACGAATCATTAATTTCACCAAGGGCAAGGGGCTCATTCAACGCGACGTCGCTCCGGCCTCCGTGGTGGATGCGTCCATTATTCGCGCCTCCAAGCTCTGATAATCGATGAATGACGACGACGGCATGTCCCATGCGCTTGATCAGGCCCGCGCTGCGATCGCAGCGGGGGAACCGCCGTTCGGCGTCATTGTCGTCGATCCACTTGGGAATATCGTCGCCCGAACTACTGATCAGGTCCGAACGCTGCATGACATGACGCGGCACGCTGAAATCGAAGCCGTGCGCGCGGCCTGCGCCATCCTCGGACCCGATCTGACCGGAACAACCCTGTACACCACGTGCGAGCCTTGTCCGATGTGTTTCACTGCGGCCTGGCTCGCTCGTGTTTCCCGTATCGTCTGGGGCAGCACGATGGCCGAGGTCGCTGCCATCATGGGTCCCGGCCAGCGCGAACTTTCCGTGTCGGCCATCAAAATGAACGAACTAGGCGGAAACCAGATCGAGGTACGCGGAGGCGTGCGCGCCGATGACTGCCTCGCCTTGTTCAAAAGCACCCTGCTCAAGTGAAAACACACGCCCTGCTCATGATCGACTTCCAGCGCGATTTTTGCGCGCCGGGCGGTTATGCCGACCGCCAAGGCGGCATCGCGTGGGCCCGCGAGATCATTCCCTCAGCCCAACGTCTCCTCGAGGGCGCACGGGCCAACGGTATCTTCGTCGTTCACACACGGGAAGGCTATGCCTCGGATTTGAGCGACGTGAGCGCGCAAAAACTCACCCGCTCAAAAATCGCAGGTGCCGAAATCGGCCTGCAGGGTCCGCTCGGACGGCTGTTGATCCGAGGCGAATTCGGCCACGATTTTATCGAAGAGCTTAAGCCGCTACCGAACGAGCTGGTTATCGACAAACCCACCTACGGAGCATTTTGCCGCTCGTCCCTCGAACAAACGCTTCGTACCCGCGGGGTGGATACTGTCGTCATCGCGGGGGTTACCGCCGACGTCTGCGTCCACACGACGCTGCGCGAAGCGGTCGATCGCGGTTTCGACGCCCGTTATGTACGCGATGCTATTTCCACCTTTGACCCCGAGCTGCGCCGCGCTTGCGAACAGATGGTCAACGTGGAGGGCGGCATTTGGGGACAACTCACCACTGTCGACGAAATCATTTCAACTTGGAGAACCGCACATGATACCCGCATCGATTGATACGGCTGCAAAAGCCAATGACAACGTAACGTCCGCACCGGTGGTAAATAAATCAGACCGCATCGCGCGCTTCAGCATTTCTCTCCCCGAAAGTTTGCTCGACGAACTCGACGCCATGGTCGCCAGCCGCGGTTTTCAGAGCCGCTCACAGGCCGTCGCTGCGCTCGCCCGCGACGGCTTGGTTGAGTTCGCCAGCGAGATAGGCACTGGTTCGGTCGCCGGTACGATCAGCCTCGTTTACGACTATCGCAAAAAAGATCTGCAGGCCCGCCTCGCCGAGATTCAGCACCGTTATTTTCTGCTGATCGTTTCCAGCATGCACGTGCACCTCGAGCACCACAACTACCTCGAAGTTCTCCTCGTACAGGGTCCAGCCAACGAACTGCGCAAACTCACTGACGAACTCGTCACCTGCAAAGGCGTGAAAAACGGCCGCCTTAACCTCACCGCCGCCGCCATCCCTCCACTTCGATAAGAAGTCTGGCTTCGGTGCTGGCAATTTTCGCACTTTTGCCCTGTCCGGCACGATCCCTGCAATAACACTTTTTACGCATTTCGTAACACCGCCGCCATGACCACCGCCCCTCTCTTCACCAAGCAACTTGACCATGCCGGGCTGTGGTCCGGCGTGATTTCCCGAGGCAAAACACTTCGCCTCACCGATCTCGAAGGCGGAGCCAACGTCGGTTTGCTCCTCTACAACGCCGACCAGCCCACCGAGCGTTACAACATGCCCGACACGCTCAAGGGCCAGCACATCTTCCACGTCCGCGCGCCCTTCTGCCTGCACTCCGACATGGGCCGCATCTTCGCTTCCATCGTCGCCGACTCCGCCGGCTGGCACGATACCGTTTGCGGCTGCTCCGATGCCACACTCGTGGCCCAAAAATACGGCGAGAAAAACTACCAGACCGCCCGCAACGAATTTCACCGCAACGCCCGCGACGGCTTCCTCATCGAGCTCGCCAAATACGGCCTCGGCAAACGCGATCTCGTGCCGAACCTCAACCTATTCTCCAAAGTCGTCGCCGACTCCGTCGGCAAACTCACCTTCGTCCCTGACCACTCAAAAGCGAACGGGTCCATCGATCTGCGTTTCGAGATGAACACACTCGTCGTGCTCAACACCTGCCAGCACCCGCTCGACCCCGATCCCGTTTACCATCCACGCTCGGTCAAACTCGAAGTCTTCGCCACACCACCGCCAACCGCCAACGACGCTTGCCGCTACTCGCGCCCAGAAAACGCCCGCGCTTTCGTCAACACCGAGAACTACTACGCGCTGACCGCCTGATCGCCATGACCACGCTCACTGAAAGCAAACTCGATCCCGCAACTGCCGACTACCGGAAGATCGTCCTCGCCGGTGACTACTTTTCTTACGTCGTCAAAAAAGGCCATATCCTCCGCATCGTCGATCTCGAGGGCAACCAGGCCGCTGACACCCTTTTCTACGACGCACACGAACCAGCAAACAGGTTTAGCGCCTCCGATACCATCCGCCATCAAGCTGCGCTCTACCTCACAACGGGCACCCGCCTCATGTCCACCGAGGGCGACGCGTTGCTTTCCATCATTGCCGACACCTGCGGACGCCACGACACGCTCGGCGGCGCTTGCTCTCGCGAAAGCAACACCATGCGCTACGCCCTAGAAAAGGAATCGATGCACGCCTGCCGCGACAGCTTCATCCGCGGTGCCCAGGAAATTTCCTGCTCTTGTCGTGAGTTCCACCTCGAAAAACACGACTGGGGCAAACGCGACATTACCTGTAACATCAACTTTTTCATGAACGTTCCCGTGACACCCGACGGACGCCTCACCTTCGAAGACGGTGTCTCCGGTCCCGGCCGCTACGTCGAGCTTCGTGCCGAACGTGACGTCATCTGCCTAATTTCAAATTGCCCACAGCTTAACAACCCCTGCAACGCCTACAACCCGACCCCCATCGAGGTCATCATCTGGGACAACGAAGAATAACTCATCTGGAACACTGGAACTCGAGAAAAGACATCCGCTTCCGTTCCAGAGCTCCTGAGTTCCAGATTAGAATAAACCACCTTTCATGTTTTCCAAAGTTCTCATCGCCAACCGTGGTGCCATCGCCTGCCGCATCGAACGCACGCTGCGTCGCATGGGCATCAAATCCGTCGCCGTTTATTCTGAAGCCGACGTCGGCTCGCTCCATGTCGCCCAAGCCGATGAAGCCGTTCTGATTGGCCCCGCTCCCGCTGCACAAAGCTACCTCGCCATTGAGAAGATTCTCGCCGTCGCCAAGCAAACCGGCGCTCAGGCGATACACCCTGGTTATGGTTTTCTTTCCGAAAACCCCGGTTTCGCCGAAGCCTGCGCCACCGCCGGCATCGTTTTCATTGGTCCCAAGCCCGACCAGATGCGCCGCTTCGGACTCAAACACACCGCACGCGAAATCGCCCAGGCCGAAGGCGCGCCACTCCTGCCCGGCACCGGTTTGCTTGCCAACGTCGCCGAAGCATTACGCGAAGCCGAAACCATCGGCTATCCGGTCATGCTCAAAAGCACCGCGGGTGGGGGAGGAATCGGCATGCAACTCTGCTGGAATGCGGCCGAACTTGAACCCGCCTTCGCCCGCGTCGATCGCCTCAGCCGCGCCAACTTCAAGGAAAGCGGCCTCTTCCTCGAAAAATACGTCGAGCGCGCCCGCCACATTGAAGTCCAGATTTTCGGCGACGGTCACGGCCATGTTGTCGCTCTCGGCGAACGCGAATGCTCCATCCAGCGCCGCAACCAGAAGATTATTGAAGAAACACCCGCGCCTAATCTGCCGGACAACGTTCGTGACGAACTACTCGCTTGCGCCGAAAAACTCGGCCGCGCCGCCGGCTACGAATCGGCCGGAACCGTTGAGTTCGTCTTCGACGACGCGACGAACAAATTCTATTTCCTCGAGGTCAACACGCGCCTCCAGGTCGAACACGGCGTCACCGAGGAAGTCACCGGCATCGATCTCGTCGAGTGGATGGTCAAGCAGGCCGTCAGCGAACTCGACCTCTCGAATTTCAAGCGCAAAAACTCCGGCGCTTCGATCCAGGTGCGTCTCTATTCCGAGGATCCGGGCAAGAACTTCCAGCCCGCAACCGGCGTGCTCACCGAGTTTGTCGTGCCACACTCGATGCGCGTCGAAACCTGGGTCGAGCGCGGTACCGAGGTCAGTCCGTACTACGATCCAATGCTGGCTAAACTCATTGTGCGCGGCGCGGATCGCGCTGAAGCGCTGAATCGCCTGGCTCAGTCGCTCGCCGAAACACGCGTCGCTGGTCTCGAAACCAATCTGCTCTACCTACGCCAGATCCTCGCTTCCAAAGGCTTCATCGCTGGCAAAGTCACCACCCGTTACCTCGAAAAGCTTCCTTACTCCGCGCCCACGATCGAAGTTCTCGAAGGCGGTACCCAAACCACCGTGCAGGACTATCCCGGTCGCCTCGGCCACTGGGATGTCGGCGTGCCGCCCTCCGGTCCGATGGACGCTCTCGCTTTCCGCCTCGCGAATCGTCTGGTCGACAATCCCGCTTCGTCTGCTGCGCTCGAGATCACGCTCGCCGGCCCAACGCTACGCTTCAACGTCGACGCCGTCATCGCGCTCACTGGCGCTACCACGGCCGCCACGCTCGACGACAAACCGGTTTCCTTCTGGCGTTCGTTTCGGGTCAAGCGCGGTCAGACCCT
>JAYTWC010000387.1:0-3944 GCA_043743635.1 Verrucomicrobiota bacterium
AAATGATGCAAGCAACTACTTACATGCAAAGCAATCCGTCCGCCGCGACTTCGACTCGCCAGCGTCTCCTCGACGCGGCGGCGCTGGTTTTTGCCCGCGACGGACTGACGGGGTCGACCACCCGCGCGATTGCCGAGGCAGCCGGGGTCAACGAGGTGACTCTATTCCGTCATTTCCAGACCAAGGACCGCCTACTCACCGCCGTGATTGGCCAAAATTTCGGAACCGGGCAGTCCCCCCTCAACGCCCCGCTGCCACCCGCCACCGACAATTTGCACGCCGACTTGATTGCTCTCGCCAAACATTACGACAATGCGATGAACGAAAATCTGCCCCTCGTGCGCACCATGCTCGGCGAAATCCATCACCATCATCGCGAGCAGGAGAAACAGGTTTTTCGAGGCATCTTTCGGCCATTAAAAAACGCCATGATCATGCGCCTGGAAAAGGCCAAAAACAGCGGCGAACTCAGTCCGGCCTTCACGCCCGTATTGCTGGCCGACTTATTGACCGCCATGCTTTTCACCGGCGCGCTGCGCTGCGCCTCGAAAGACCTCAAGCTGGAGTACTCCCCTAACCATTATCTCGAATCCGCGGTTGAGCTCGTGCTCCGCGGCGCGACTACTCCCCCATTGGGACGGCGCGGATGAGCCACGGCCTCCACGGACTCTACGGTTCCGACCGCCGTCTGTTGTCCCCACTCGCGGCCAGACTCGCTGATCGCGGTCTGCTTAAATGGGTCATCGCACTCACCGCCGCGCTCGGCGCAATCCTTGAGGTAATCGACACCAGCATCGTCAACGTGGCGCTGCCCGACATTCGGGGAAACCTTGGAGCCACGCTGTCGGAAGCCGGTTGGATTTCCACGGGGTATGCCTGCGCCAATGTCGTGATGATCCCGCTCACTGCCTGGTTGAGTGATCGCTTTGGACGAAAACAATACCTCCTGTTTTCGCTCATCGGCTTCACCGCTTCCTCCGTGCTCTGCGGCGTCTCAACGAGCCTGGGCATGTTAATCGTCGCACGCATCCTCCAAGGACTCTGCGGCGGTGGCCTGCTCGCCAAAGGCCAGTCCGTCCTCTTCGAAACATTTCCCAAAAAAGACCTACCCGCCGCCCAGGCGCTCTTCGGCATCGGCGTGATCGCCGGTCCCGCGTTCGGCCCCGTCCTCGGCGGCTATCTCACTGACACCCTCGGCTGGCGCTGGATCTTTTTCATAAACCTTCCCGTAGGTATAATCGCCGTGCTCATGACGCTCGTCTTCATGCCGCGCGACACCAAGGGCCAGCTCACGAAAGACCAGGTTGATTGGTTAGGTATCGGACTGCTCACCCTCAGCCTCGGCTGCTTCCAGACCCTGCTGGAGGAAGGTCAGGAAAGCGACTGGTTCAGCTCGCGCTTCATCGTCACCACGGCCGTTGGGGCCGTGCTCGGTGGCGCCTTGTTCGTCTGGCGGGAGCTCTCCACCGCCCACCCAGCCGTCGATCTGCGCGTGTTGCGCCATCGGTCGCTCGCGGCCGGCAGCGCCTACTCGCTCGTGCTCGGCATGGGGCTCTACGGCGTGATGTTTGCCGTGCCGATCTTCGTGCAAACGTTCCTCCATTTCACCGCAACCCAGAGCGGCTATCTCCTCATGCCTGGCGCACTCGCCTCCGCCGTCATGATGATCGCCATGAGCAAAATCACTCCGCGCGTCGATGCACGCCTCCTGGTTGCCAGCGGCGCGATCATGACCGTCACCACCGCATTCTTTCTCGCCCGCATCAACCCCGACACCGGAACCACGTCGCTCTTCTGGCCGCTCGTGCTGCGCGGCCTCGGCACGGTGGCGATGTTTTTGCCGCTCAGTCTGGCGACGCTTGGCAACCTTCCACGCGAAGACCGGGCCGCTGGTTCGGGCTTCTACAGTCTGGCCCGGCAGATGGGCAGCAGCATCGGCATCGCCGCCATCACCACGCTTCTCGCTCAACGCGAAGCGGTTCATCGCGCCGTGCTCGTGGAAAACATCACCGCCGCCAGCCCGGAAACCACCGCCCGCCTGCATCTCTACACGGGAGGCTTTGCCCAGCACTCCGCCAACCCAGTCGTTGCACACCAACAGGCGCTCACCGCCATTGACCGGATCGTCGACGGCCAGGCCCTGCTGCTCTCGTTTGCCGATGTCTTTTGGTATGCCGCCGCCGCCTTTGTCGTCACACTGCCGCTCCTGCTCCTTCTCGGCAAAGGCGGCAAAACCGATCCCATCGAAGCCCACTAATTTTAACCATCAGCCACCATGGATACCACCGTTCAATCTCCCGCTGTCCCTGCACCCGACAGCCCCGCCCAAGCACCGGCGCACGCCACTCATTCGCGTCACAAAGCCACCGCCGCCCGCTGGAAGCCCGCACTCGGCATCGCCGCCGCCATCACCGTGCTCGTGTGGCTCGGCCAGATCGCAATCCACGGCTACCACTATGTTGAGACCGATAACGCCTACATCACCGGTCATCTGCACCAGATCAGTCCCCAGCTCGACGGTCAGGTAAAGGAAGTCCTTGTGACCGACAACCAGTCCGTAGGTGCTGGCGACCTTCTCGTCCGTCTCGACTCCCTCGAATTCGAACTCGCGCTCCAAAAGGCCCGCGCCGCGCTCGATCAGGCCCGCGCGCAAGAATCGCAAACCCGCGCCGCCTCCGCTCAGGCCGAGGCCCAGCTGGCAGAAGCCCGCGCCCGCGTCGCCCAGGCCGGGGCCCAAATCGCCCAAACCACCGCTCTGCGCGAACTCGCCCAGCTCACCCTCGCCCGCAACGAACAGCTCCTCACCCATGGCGGCGCAATCACCCAGGCCGAGCTCGACAGCGCTCGCAGCGCTTCCCGCGCCTCCGAGGCAGCCCTCGCCGCCGCTGACGCCAACCTCGCCGCCAACCAATCCGGGGTCGCCTCCGCCGAGGCCGCGCAAAATTCCGCCCACGCCCAAATTTCTGCGGCCGGCGCCAATATCGCTGTCGCCGAAGCCGCCGTGCGCGATGCCGAACGCAAACTCTCGTACACCCGCATCACCGCTCCCACCGCTGGCCACATCGGCAACAAGGCCATCGAGGTCGGCAACCGTGTCGTCGCCGGCCAGTCCCTCTTTTCGATTGCTGCCTCCGAAATGTGGGTCGTCGCCAACTTCAAGGAAACCCAGCTCGCCCTCATGCAAACCGGCCAGCCGGTCGAGCTCACCGTGGACGCGCTACCGAACCACCTATTACATGGAAGAATCGCCAGCCTTTCACCTGCAAGCGGCGCTCAGTTCGCATTGCTCCCGCCCGATAACGCAACCGGCAACTTCAACAAGGTGGTGCAACGCGTACCCGTGAAGATCTCCCTCGACGAAAGCGCTCTCCATGAACTTGGCGACCGCCTCCGTCTGGGCCTTTCCGTCATTGTTAACGTGCGTGTCAGATAAACGCCGCCGCTCAGGAAAAGTGGGTTCACTTGAGCGGATTTCTCCGGCGAAAAGGCCTCGCATAAAACCGTGAAAATTTTCCTTGCGAGACGCCCGCCCGCTCGTGCTTACTCACCGACTCAAATTTCCGGACCCTTAGCTCAGTTGGTTAGAGCGTTTCCTTGACATGGAAGAGGTCACTGGTTCGAGTCCAGTAGGGTCCACCATCTTGCAAGCCGTTACTAATAAGTTAGTAACGGCTTTGTCTTTTAAAATGAGGCATGGGTACGCTGCAGCCTCCCCATCATCCGGCCACTCCGCTTACGGTGGACTGGCGAGAAACGCCCGCCAACCCCCGAACGGCGTCACGTCGCGGGCTCCTTGGACAGCAATGGCCTCGCATAGAAAACTTTGCACGGATGAACCGTCTTCCAGCGTGATCGTGCCGATGCCGAGCGGTGCTGGAATATTGGATACAAAATGGCCGTAGCTGGCGACTGGCACTTTCCAGACTTCGACTTCGATGGGTGCT
>JAYTWC010000388.1:0-3136 GCA_043743635.1 Verrucomicrobiota bacterium
CGCGCTCAACAGCCAACCCATTCGTTCATTCTCCCCGCTGCAGCTCTTTAGACTTGGCAACCTGTTCCCGTTCGCCGCGCTCGTCCTGTTCGCCCTCGCACTCCCGACGTCGAACCTGCTCGCCGGCGATGGACGCAAAGCCTACGACAGCGGAGACTTTGCCACCGCCGAGCAATCCTGGCGCAAGGCTCTCGTCGAAACGCCCACCAATCCCGCCGCGCACCACAACCTCGCGCTCGCCCTAGCCCAGCAAAACCGCTGGGGTGAAGCGGCCGCCCACGCCGCCGCCGCCTTCGCGCAACAACCAGCCAACCCCGCCATCCGCTGGAACCTCGCCTTTACGCTCGACAAAGCCGGCTACGCGCCGTCCGTGTTTTCTGGCTTCGTCAGCGCGAATCCCCCCCACGCCGCTGCTCGCGTGCTTTCCGCGCCTCAGTGGCAGTTTGTCAGCATCCTCGCCGTGACCCTCGCTGCACTCGGCGGTGCATTCCTTCTGATCCGCGCCTATGGCAACCGCGCCCGCTGGCTGAAGATCTCGGCCGTCACGCTCTTCATCCTCGCCGTGCTCCTTGGCTCTGCCGCAGGGTTCAGCCTTCGCGTGTACTCACCGCTCCACGACGCCCGTGCCGCGATCGTCTGGCGGACCACCACGTTGCGCTCGATCCCAACCGAAGCCGACACCACGCAAAAGACGACCTCACTTTCAGCGGGCACTGTCGCGATTGTTGACCGCACCTTCCTCAGCGACCGCTGGGCCCGCCTTACTTTCCCCAACGGCCAAACCGGCTGGATGCGCCAAGAAGATCTGGTCGCAATCTGGAAATAGCTAAGATACGGCGGCCAGCGGAGTGGCCGCCCTACCCATTTTCGTCCAGGCGCTACCCATTTTATCCTTGGTAGGGCCACCCTACTCATTTTTAACCTTGGTAGGGCGCGGACTCCGTTCCGCGCCGAGGAAAACTCCGCATCATGGAACAACCCAAACGCCGCAAACTTCCCCACGATGTCCCGTCATTCGTCGCTGATGGCTCCCTCTATTTCATCACCGTTTGTGGCGCACTTCGCGGGGTGAACACCTTCGCACACCCAACGCCATGGAATGTTCTTCGTGGTGCAGCCATCCACTATCATTCCCTTCAGCGTTGGCACCTGCGCCTGATGCTCGCTATGCCCGATCATATTCATTTGATCGCGTGCTTCCCACCCGAGGATGCCATGCGCAAAGTCATCGCCGCGTGGAAACACTATGTGAGCCACAACGCTTCGGTGGAATGGCAGCGTGATTTCTTCGATCACCGGCTTCGCGGCGGCGAGAGTCTCGACGAAAAGACGCACTACATCCGAATGAATCCAGTGCGCGCCAAACTCGTCGCCGAACCAAGCGACTGGAAATACATTCTCGAATCAAACGTCAGTGCCAGCCCCTGACCGGCGGCCAGCGGAGTGGTCGCCCTACCCATTTCATCCCTGGTAGGGCGCGGACTCCGCTCCGCGCCGAACCACCGTTGATCAACTATTTGATTCAGAACATGCCCAGCGTCTTCCGCGCCATGCGCAGCATCGACTCCTCGGCGTTATACTCCGCCATGCGGGCGATCTCGATCCACGCCAGATCGTGCGACTCGTCGGAGATCATCAGCAGCTCATCGGGATCGGCCTCGATCATAAATCGAATGTCGTAGTGCCAGTGGTCTGGTTCAGCTTTTCGCGCCGGGATCAAATGCCGGTCCACATCAAAAACGTGCTCTGAAACCACGCTCAACTTCGTCAGGCCGGATTCCTCGCTCGCTTCGCGCATCGCCACCGCCAGCGGGTTAAGTTCGCCGTCCGCGTGCCCACCGAGCTGCAGCCATTTGTTCAATTTGCGGTGATGCGTGAGTAATGTCCGCTTGCGTTCACGATCTACGATCCAAGCCGAACCAGTCAAATGGCCTACTTGCAGCGCACGCTCCGCGCAGTCGGGATGCTCTTCGACGAAGCGAATCATGTCCGCCGCCATCGCAGCCTCATGCACATCGAGCGGTTTCGCTGCATGAGCCCGCAGCAGTTCCAGCACAAGTTCACGCGAGGCGTTCATGTCGTCACAAACCATTTTGTTTCCGCTGCGACGGCGCCGTTTTCGAGCTGGGCAAAAATTTCATCCACCGTCCTGGCCACGGTGAACAGTTTCAGATTCGACGGCTTATTAAATTTCTCCGCCACCATCCGGTCGAAGAACTTCAATAGATCATCGTAAAACCCGTCTTGGTTAAAAATCACGACTGGCTTCCGCAGCACGTCGAGTTGGCGCAACGTGAGAATTTCCATGATTTCCTCGATCGTGCCCCAACCACCCGGAAGAGCCACAAACGCGTCGGCCTTGGTTTCCATCAGCAGTTTGCGTTCACGCATCGTCACGACCGAGTGCATCTCGTCGGCTTCATCGAAAGCCAGCTCTTTCACCTTCATGAACTCAGGGATCACACCGACGACACGACCACCGGAAGATTTGACCGCCTTTGCCACCGCGCCCATCAGGCCGACTTTGCCGCCGCCATAAACGAGACCCCAGCCACGCCGGACCATTTCACGACCGAGCGCCGACGCGGCTTCGGCATATTTCGGATCGAGCCTGTCGCTGGAAGCACAGTAAACGCAGAGCATTTTCGGCATGGGGAATTTTGAACCGCGAATGAACGCGAATTCACGCTAATTATTTCCAGAAAATCATTCTTCATAATTCGCGTCCATTAGCGTTCATTAGCGGTTCTCAAAACTCCGATCCCAAATCGTGGCAACCTCCTCCAACTACCGCGGCCGCCTCGCCCCCTCGCCCACCGGGCACCTCCACCTCGGACATGCGCGCACGTTTTGGTACGCCGCCGAACGCGCTCGTGCCGCCGGTGGTCAGCTTATTTTGCGCAACGAAGATCTGGATTCTACACGCTTCCGCCTCGATTTCGTGAGCTCGATGCTCGAAGACCTGCGCTGGCTCGGCTTCCGCTGGACCGAAGGTCCCGACCTCGGCGGCCCTTACGGCCCCTATAACCAAAGCGAGCGCCACACTTTTTATCGCGACGCCCTCAAACGGCTGCACGCGGCGAAATTAATCTACCCGTGTACCCGTTCACGCCGCGACGTGCTCGACGCTGCCCGC
>JAYTWC010000389.1:0-2981 GCA_043743635.1 Verrucomicrobiota bacterium
GTTTTCATGGCTTCAGTCGTGGCGATGGCGACGTCGAAATCGAGCCAGCCCTCGGTGATCTTCGCCATGATGTCCTGCAAACCGGCGGTATCAGCGCCAGCTGCGATGGCGGCAGCAGGATTGTCAGTAAAGACGAGGACGCGGACCTTCTTACCCGAACCATTCGGCAGGGGTGTGGTACCACGTACGTTTTGGTCGCCGGAAGCTCCGTCCACGCCGAGTGAGAAGGAGAGTTCAACGGTTTCGTCGAACTTGGCTTTCGGGAACTTGGCGAGGATTTCCACTGCTTCCTTGAGCGGATATTCCTTGGTGAGATCAGCGACCTGAATGGCGCTGCGATAACGCTTACTTTGTTTCTTCATTATGGACTCCTTGCGGTGCGAACGTCTCGGTTGAGACTCCCGCGGTGAGTTGTGGTTGAGGATTGGACTCCGGAAAACCGGAGTCCCCTAAATTATTTAGTCGATGACTTCGATGCCCATGTTGCGGGCGGTGCCGGCGATGATCTTGATACCAGCGGCCTCGTCCTTGGCGTTGAGGTCCTTGATCTTGATCTTGTAGATTTCGGCGAGTTGTTTCTTGGTGACTTTACCGACTTTGTCTTGGTTCGGCTTAGCGGACCCGCTGGCGATGTTGGCGGCCTTCTTAAGGAGGACCGACGCCGGGGGCGACTTGAGGATGAAAGTAAAGCTCTTGTCAGAGAAGACGGTGATGACGACCGGCAAAATCATGCCGTTCTGATCTTTCGTCTTAGCATTAAACTCCTTACAGAACGCCATAATATTGACGCCCTGGGCACCGAGTGCGGGACCGACGGGAGGAGCGGGATTAGCGGCACCAGCGGGAAGCTGGAGGCGGATATAACCTTGGATCTTCTTAGCCATGATAGTGAGGGTGGCGGGTGTTTAGACGTGTGTTTAGGCGAACGTCGGCGGTTGCAAAGAGGGCGGCGCGTCAGTCTGTAACGCGTTGCACCTGCCAGTATTCGAGCTCGACCGGCGTGAACCGACCGAAAATGGAGACGGAAATTTTAAGTTTACCGCGCGCAGGATCGATTTCGTCGATGCGGCCGGTGAGGTTGGCGAAGGCGCCGTCGTTGATCTTAACTTCTTCGCCGGTTTCGTACTGAACCTTCGGCACTTCTTTGCCGCTGGCGGCTTCGATGCGGGCGCGGATTTCGTCGATTTCAGTTTGGCGAAGAGCAGCGGGATGATCGCCGCCAACAAAGCCAATGACGCCAGCCACTTCTTTAACGAAGTACCAAGGCTTGTTGATGACTTTCTTGTCGTCACCATAGAGCTTCATCTGAATGAAGACGTAGCCCGGGTAAAGTTTGCGAGTCTTGGTCGATTTTTTGCCGCCTTTAACCTCGGAAACGACCTCCGTAGGCAACAAAATTTCGAAGATGGAATCGTCAAGCTCTTCTTGTTTTTTAAACTTCTCAATGTAGAGCTTAACCTTGTTCTCCTGGCCGGAGAGCGTATGGATGGCGAACCACTGGGCGCCGACGGGGGCTGTGACTTGGGCAGACATGGGGGTGGTTTAGTTGGCCAGCTTGGTGACGAGGCTGGTGAACAGATCGACAACCTGGTAGAGGGCAAAATCGCTGATGCTCGTGAAAAGACCGAGAATGACGGCCGCCACGATGACCACAATGGTGGAGTCACGCAGCTCCTGGCGAGTAGGCCAAGTGGCTTTCTTCAACTCGTCAACGATTTCGCCGGCGAAGATGCGGGTGCTGCGGAACGGGTTTTTCATGTGAGGGAAACTTGGCAGGCGCGGAGGGAATCGAACCCCCAACCAACGGTTTTGGAGACCGCTACTCTACCAATTGAGCTACACGCCTGTGATATTATGTCTTTTAGACGACGCAGCCGAGGCCCCTATGGGAGGCCTCGGCGGTCGGAGTTAAAACGTTGCGTGCGACCTTATTCAGTGATCTCGGTGATACGACCGGCACCAATGGTACGACCACCTTCGCGGATAGCGAAGCGCTGGGTCTTTTCCATGGCGATCGGAACGATCAGATCGATGTCGACGTTGACGTTGTCACCAGGCATAATCATTTCCACGCCTTTCGGGAGAATGACGATACCGGTTACGTCGGTCGTGCGGAAGTAGAACTGAGGGCGATAGCCATTGAAGAACGGCGTATGACGGCCGCCTTCTTCCTTCGTGAGGACGTAGATTTCAGCTTTGGCCTTCTTGTGAGGAGTGATCGACTTCGGGTGGGCAAGAACCTGACCACGCTCGATGCCTTCTTTTTCAATACCGCGAAGGAGGATACCAACGTTGTCACCGGCTTGGCCGCTATCGAGCAGCTTGCGGAACATTTCGATACCCGTCACGACGGTGGTCGAGGTGTCTTTGAGGCCGACAATTTCAACGGTTTCGTTGATCTTGACGATGCCGCGTTCGATACGACCTGTGGCGACGGTGCCGCGGCCCGTGATCGAGAAGACGTCTTCAACGGACATCAAGAAGGGCTTGTCGTGCTCGCGTAGGGGCTCAGGAATATCGGTGTCGATCGCGGTCATGAGGGCCGTAATGGCAGCGTTGCCTTCGGGCTTGTTCTCAAGAGCAGCCGTGGCAGAACCGCGGATGATCGTGGCCTTGTCGCCATCGAATTGATACTTGGAGAGGAGCTCGCGAATTTCCATTTCGACGAGGTCGAGGAGCTCTGGGTCGTCGATAAGGTCGACCTTGTTCAAGAACACCACGATCTTCGGCACGCCAACTTGGCGAGCGAGGAGGATGTGCTCGCGGGTCTGCGGCATCGGGCCGTCAGCAGCGGAAACGACGAGGATCGCGCCGTCCATCTGGGCAGCGCCCGTGATCATGTTCTTCACGAAGTCAGCGTGTCCTGGACAGTCGACGTGCGCGTAATGGCGCTTGTCTGACTGATACTCCACGTGAGCGACGGAGATGGTGACGATCTTAGAAGCGTCACGAACTGTGCCGCCCTTGGCGATGTCTGCATA
>JAYTWC010000390.1:0-2184 GCA_043743635.1 Verrucomicrobiota bacterium
AGCGGATAGGTGACAATTTCCGCGAGAGTTGGATGGTACCACGGTGCTTTGAGCAGATCGAAAACAGTGGCTTTCATTGCGAGCGGGCCGCTGAAACAATGGATGAGCTCACCCGCATCTTTGCCTACGATTTCGGCGCCGAGGATACGCCCACGTTTGGGCTCGGCCAGGACTTTCACGTAGCCGTAGTTGGCTTCCATGAGGATGGATTTGCCGTGGTCGTTGAAGGGGTAAGTCGCACCCAGATAGGCGGTGCCTTGGTCGACCAGTTGTTTCTCAAGCTGGCCGATGGTGGCAAGTTGGGGATCGGTGAAGACGACGTTGAGAACGAGGCGGTCGTCGATGGGCTTGAGACCTTTGACGCCGAAAGCGTGACGGGCGGCGAGTTCGCCTTGGGCGATGGCGAGATGGACGATGTCGTAGGGACCCGCGACGTCGCCGCTGGCGTAGATGTGGGGAATGTTTGTCTGTTGGAAGCGGTTCGTAACGACGCGGCCGGTTTTGCTCAGTTTTACGCCGGCAGCGGCGAGGTTGAGTTTGGCGGTGTCGGGTTCGCGACCGAGGGCGTTGAAAAGATGGCTGGCGCGGCGGGTGATGGATTTGCCGCCAGAAGCGAAGCGCACGGTGACGGCTTTGGCGTTGCCCGAGATCGTTTTTAGCTGGGTGTCGGTGAAGAGTTCGATGCCTTCGTCGCGGAGGGCTTGTTGCACGACCGTGCTGGCTTCAGGCGAGTGGTCGCGCAGGATGTTGGGGCTGCGTTGAATCAGGGTGACGCGGCTGCCGATGCGGTTGAGAAACTGGGCGAGTTCGCAAGCGACGATGCCGCCGCCGAGCACGATGACGCTTTTTGGAATGAAATCGAGATCGAGGACGTCGTCGCTGGTCCAGGCGGGTGTTTCGGCAAGGCCGGGGATGGCAGGCGTGGCGATGCGTGAGCCCGTGGCGATGAGGATGCGTTCGGCGGAGAGGCGTTTTCCGTTGTCCAGTTTGACGGTGTGGGCGTCGACGAACTGGGCTTGATTCCGGTACAAGTCCCATTTGCCGGAGGTGAGCTGTTCGTCTCGGAAGCGGGCGAAGTCGGCGATGATCTTGTTTTTCCGGGCGTGGATTGCCTTCATGTCGGCGGTGGCACGCGGGATCTTTAGGCCGAAGGTTTTTCCTTTCTGCGCGAGATGGAGAACCTCGGCCATGTAGAGCAGTGTCTTCGAGGGCATGCAGCCGCGCAGGATGCAGAGGCCGCCGAGAGGTTTGGCGCCGTCGACGATGGCGACACGTTGGCCGAGGTCGCGGGCGATGCGAGCGGCGTTGAAGCCGGCGCTGCCGCCGCCGATGACGAGGAAATCGTAGTGCGATTTTTTCACAAAGATAACGAACTAATGATTAGCGCCCTTTCCCGAAAAGCATCACGTGAATGGTTTTTAGGACGATCGAGGCGTCGAGAGTGAAGGAGAAATGTTTCACGTAGTAGAGGTCGTATTCCAATTTCCGCAGGGTGTCGCCGATGCTGGCGCCGTAGGGATAATTGACCTGGGCCCAGCCGGTGATGCCGGGCCGAACCAGGTGGCGGAAATGATAGCAGGGGATTTGTTTCTCGTAGTCGGCGACGAGGCGGCTCCATTCGGCGCGCGGCCCGATGAAGCTCATTTCACCTTTGATGACGTTTAGGATTTGCGGAAATTCATCGATCCGGCTGGCGCGGAGGAAGCGACCGACTTTGGTGATGCGGTTGTCGAACTCCTGCGCGTAGGGAACGCCGGTGACGTTTTGGCGCATCGATCGAAATTTATAGACGGTAAACGGCACGCGGTTTTTGCCGACACGGGATTGTTTGAAGAAAACGGGACCACGATCTTCGAACCAGATGGCAGCGGCAACAGCGAGAAAAACGGGAGTGGCGAGGACGAGGCCGAAGCATCCGCACGCGATGTCGTTGATGCGTTTGATCCGTTCGAAGGCGGGTTCGCGAGCGACGCGAAAACCTTCTTGGAAAAGCCAAGTCTGGTTGAGCCGGTAGAGCGGAATTTTCCGCCAGTAGACCTGGTGAAAGAGTTCCACGGTGAAAGTTGGAACACCGCTGAAATACAGATCGACCAGTTGCTGAAAAATGTCGGGTGGAAGATCGCGGCTGGATTCACGTAGGATGACGGCTTCGACGGTAACCTCACGTGCGTTGATTTTTGCGAG
>JAYTWC010000391.1:0-3449 GCA_043743635.1 Verrucomicrobiota bacterium
CGCGTTCCTCGTTGGTTCGTTCTTTAGCTGGCTCGTCGGTTTTGTCGGTATGCGCTTGGCCACGATGGGCAACCTTCGTGTTGCCGCCGCCGCCCGTAGCTCCTACGGCGAGGCGATGCAGCTTGGTTATCGCACCGGCACCGTCACCGGCATGCTCACCGACGGCCTCGGCCTCCTCGGCGGCACGTTGATCTTTATCGCTTACGGCGAACAAGCCTACGAAGCCCTCCTTGGTTTCGGCTTCGGCGGCACGTTGCTCGCCCTCTTCATGCGCGTCGGTGGTGGTATCTACACCAAGGCCGCTGATGTCGGTGCCGATTTGGTCGGCAAGATTGAAAAGAACATCCCTGAAGACGACCCACGTAACGCCGCCACGATCGCCGACAACGTCGGTGACAACGTCGGCGACTGCGCCGGTATGGCCGCTGACATTTTCGAATCTTACGAAGTCACCATCGTGGCCGCCATGATTCTCGGTCTCGCCTCGTTCGGTCACAAGGGCGTTATCTTCCCGCTGCTCGTCCGCGGTATCGGCGTGCTCGGTTCGATCATCTCGACCTACACCGTCAAAGCCGGCCCGAACGACAACTCCGACTCCGCCCTCAAGTCCGTGCACAACGGCTTCTGGATCGGCTCGATCATCTCCGTTGCCGGTTTCATTGCTCTCGGCGTTTCCTACCTCAAGTTCGACGCTGCCTACCTCGCCCTCAACCCGATGGCGAAGGCCGGTTTCCCGAACGGCGACCCAACGCAGCTCCCTGTCTGGGCGACCTTCGGTATCGCCAACGCCGACATGCGCCCCGTGATCACCTGCTTCATCGGCGTCGTGCTCGCGATCGCGCTGAACAAGGTCACCAGCTACTTCACCCACACCACTCACGCACCGGTAAAGTCGTTGGCCAAAGCCTGTCAGACCGGCCACGCCACGAACATCATTCAGGGCTTTGCGGTCGGTTATGAATCCACCGTCGCCACCGTCGTCGTTATCGCCGGCGCGATCCTCCTCTCCTACCTCTGCTACATGGGCACGCCTCCGTTGTTTGTAGCGTATGGTGTGGCCATGACCGGCATCGGCATGCTCACGCTCACGGGCAACACCATCTCGATGGACGTCTTCGGCCCTGTCGCCGACAACGCCAACGGCATCGGCGAAATGGGCTACGACCCGGAAGAAATGGAGAAGAACGAAAAAGGCTCCTACAAGCGCGCCCGCCAGATCCTCTCCGATCTCGACGCCGTGGGTAACACTACGAAAGCCGAAACAAAGGGTATCGCCATCGGCTCCGCAGTCATCGCGGCTGTCTCGCTCTTCGCTTCCTTCATCGCGGTCATCGCGGTCGGCTCCGAAGACAAGATCAGCTCGATGACCACCGAGCAATACCTCGCCGAAGCCGGCAAACTCACCGTCGCCCACCCGATGGTCTTCATCGGCTTCCTCCTTGGCGGTGCCGTACCGTTCCTCTTCAGCTCGATGCTGATCCGCGCCGTCGGTCGTGCTGCCTTCCTGATCGTAAAAGAATGCCGCATCCAGTTCCGTGACGCCGCCATCTGGGCCGGTACCAAGAAACCCGATTACGGTCGGGTCGTTGATATCTGCACCAAGACCGCGCAAAAAGAACTCGTTGGTCCCGCCTTCCTCGCGATCCTCACGCCGATAGCAGTTGGTTTCCTCCTCGGCACGCAGGCGCTCGGCGGTTTCCTCGCCGGCATGATCCTCACCGGCCAGCTCCTCGCCGTGTTCATGGCGAACGCCGGTGGTGCGTGGGACAACGCCAAGAAATTCATCGAAGACGGCAACTACGGTGGTAAGGGCTCTGAAGCCCACAAAGCCGCTGTCACCGGCGACACCGTAGGCGATCCGCTCAAGGACACCGCTGGTCCCGCCGTCAATCCCCTCATCAAGGTGATGAACATGGTTTCGCTCATCACCCTCGGCGTCGTGATGAAGTACACCGTCATCGACGACCGGTTGCCCACGACATCCCGCGTCATCGGCCTCCTCATCGGTCTCGTTTGCCTCGTCGTCATCGGCTGGGCCGTTCTGCAGAGCAAACGCGAATCGAAGGAACTTCAGGAAATGGAAAAGCAGTTCGAAAGCTAAACTCCATTCGATCCCCTTAGCACAAAACGGCCGCCTTTACAGGTGGCCGTTTTTTTGTACCAAAATAATGGGTTGATCTATTTTCGCCAACCACGCGCCATCGCTGCCAGCGCGACCAACCCCATAACAAACCAGCCATCCATCGAACCGGCGCCGCTCTTTCCTGGCGGCGTGCCCTCTGAAACCGGAGCACTCGAACCACCACTTGAGCTCGAAGACGAAGGCGGAATCACGGCGGCCGCAGTGATCACTGGCGTATCCACAACCGTCGCAGGTGTAATTTTCCGAATCGCTGCATTGCCTGTGTCGGCGACATAAAGATTTCCAGCCGCATCTATCTTAACATCTTTTGGTTGGTTAAGCCACGCGCCCGCCCCTGTGCCGTCCAACAAGCCGGAGATCGTGGATAGTCCCGCGAAGGTCGTGACTACGCCTGATGAAGTGACTTTGCGGATCGCCGAATTCGCCGTGTCCGCCACGAAGACATTTCCCGCAGAGTCCACCACCAAGCCGCGCGGCTGGCTAAATGCCGCCGCCGTACCGCTGCCATCCGCCGAACCGCTAACACCCGCCAAACCTGCCAACGTGGTAACAACGCCCGCCGAGGTGATCTTGCGAATCGTCTGGTTCAACGTGTCCGACACGTAAAGATTTCCGGTTACATCCAACGCGATTCCAGACGGCAGATTGAACCGCGCACTGGCGCCCGAACCATCCGTGCTCCCTGTTGCACCAGCCGTTCCGGCAAGCGTGCTCACCGTGCCATCCACCGCGATCTTGCGAATCACCGCGTTGCCCGAATCCGCCACGTAAAGAATGCCCGCCCCATCCACCGCGATTGCCGCCGGTGAATTAAACCAGGCCGCCGTGCCGACTCCATCCCTATAACCTTGATTTGAAGCCGAACCAGCCAATGTCGTCACAACGCCACCTGAGGCAATTTTCCGAATAATCGAGTTACCCGCATCGGCCACATAAAGATTCCCCGCGCTGTCGAGAGCCACACCGCCCGGCTGACGGAAAAGCGCTCCCGATCCCGTGCCGTCAGTCGTACCTTGCTGCCCGGAGGTGCCGGCGAGAACCGAAGCCTGCCATGAGGTATTGACCGACTGAATCGTGTTGTTCGAAGAATCGCTCACAAAAATCACCCCCGATCCACTGATCGCCAGACCAACCGGCGCGGGGAAAACTGCCGCCGCCACCGAGAGCGTCAACGAGCTGGAATTAACCGAACCACTGCTATTGCTCGCCAAACAACGATAACGATAACCGTTCATCGCCAGACTCGCATTCTTAACCGTCAAAGTTCCCGTCGTCGCACCAGCGTAGTTCGCACCATCTTGAACTG
>JAYTWC010000392.1:0-6164 GCA_043743635.1 Verrucomicrobiota bacterium
CGATTGTCGCCTTCCTGAAAAATTGGTTGCAATGCAGGCTTGCGTTGGCTGAACCCGCCTTTTGCGCTCATGGGCATGAGTCTCCCTGATTGGAAAAAAACCGGCAACTACACCGATATTCTCTATCATAAGGCCGATGGCATCGCAAAGATTACCATCAATCGGCCGGAAAAACGTAACGCGTTCCGTCCGGAAACAGCTTTTGAACTCTATGCTGCGCTGGTAGATGCGCGTGAGGATTCGTCGATCGGTGTGGTCCTGTTGACCGGTGCTGGTCCCCATACTGATGGCAAATATGCCTTCTGCGCGGGTGGAGACCAAAGTGTGCGTGGACACGCCGGATATATCGGCGGCGACGGCGTGCCGCGTCTCAATATCCTCGATGTGCAGAAAATGATCCGTTCGATGCCGAAGGTCGTGATCGCATTGGTCGCAGGTTACGCCATCGGTGGTGGTCACGTACTGCACCTCGTCTGCGACCTTTCGATCGCGGCGGATAATGGCATCTTTGGACAGGTTGGGCCGAAAATGGGCAGTTTTGACGGCGGTTTTGGTTCTAGTTACTTGGCGCGGATCGTTGGCCAGAAAAAGGCGCGTGAAATCTGGTATTTGTGTCGCCAATACACCGCCCAACAGGCGCTGGAAATGGGCATGGTCAATGCCGTGGTGCCTGTCGCCGAGCTCGAAGCCGAAGGCGTGAAATGGGCGCGAGAGATCCTCGGGCACAGTCCGCTGGCGATTCGTTGCCTGAAGAGTGCGTTCAACGCCGATGTCGACGGTCAGTCCGGTCTGCAAGAACTCTCGGGCAATGCCACGCTCCTGTACTACATGACGGACGAGGCGAAGGAGTTTCATCGGGCGCAACGTGAAAAACGACGGCCTGACGCGCGGAAATTCCCGTGGCTACCTTGAACGTTTAGGGATGGCCGTTAGTTTAGCCTGCGGACGAACTGAAGGTCCTTCCACCCAGCGCGCGTGCAGCGTCGTGGTGGTTGGCCAGTCGGGGCAGCCGTATTCATTGCGCTGCAATTGACCGATCAGCAACTCGACGGCGCGCGCGCCCAGCACCTGGGGCTGGAGGTCGATGCCGGCGCAGGGTCGGGTGCGGTTGATGATGTTGAGGCAGACGAAACCAGCGTGTTGAGGTAATTTCGCACCGCACGATTCCATCCAGTCGATCGCCGTGTCATAATGACCGAGCACGACGTCGGGTTTGTGCTTCTTGAACCAAGGGCAAAAATCTTCCTTTGCATAATGCTCCGCGAAGAGCACGGGCACCGGGTCGGGGAGGTTGTGGCTCTGAACGAAGGTGCGAAAAGCGGCGCTTTGCCGTCGCTTGAGGCGGTCGTCGCGTCCCTTTTCGAGGATGAGTCCGGGGCGTTGGTAGCCGCGCTCAATCAGCCGCTCGAGCAGGTCCGTCATGGAACGATAATGATCCGGACAGATCGCGTGCAGTGGCGGATGTTCGATCACGCAGTCCGTGTAGATGCCGGCGAAATTTGGCCAGTCCAGCGTTGAGAGATCGGGTGCGTCCCAGGCTGGCAAAATCATGACGCCGCGTGTGCCGCGAGACTTCAAAATTGTCTCTATGCGATGGTACGACAATGCCTTTTCGCCCACGAGATATTCTTCGATGGAAAACCCGAGTTCTTCGGCGCGCCGCCGCGCTCCAACCATGATCTGTCGTGGAAAGGGGCCGTGTGGTTTTTGCGGCTCGCTGATATCGATCGCCGCCAGCGTTCCGCGGAAAGTCGAGCCTTGAGACCGGCGCAGCCCTGACATCAAGACACTGGTTAGAGGATTGAGTTTGTAGCCGACCCGCTCAGCGGCCTCCACGACTCGGCGGGCCGTTGCGGCATCGACCCGGCCACGTCCGCGTAGTGCATCTGACACCGTGGTGGGAGAAAGGTGCAGATCGCTGGCAATGGTTCTGATGGTCGGAGGGCGCGGCATGCCGAACTGTTCGGCACTCAATGAGGTCGCGAACCGAACGCAATCATTTTCTAAACCAAGCGCACACCAAACACCCTCACGTGACACCGCAAGGCGTTCACCCAACATCGACCCCTCAACGATTCATTCAGTGCAGTCCCAAGATTGTCTGTTCGATATTCGTTTTCTGAATCCACACTCGATCTCAACGTTTCTGGAGATCGGTAAAAACCCATTGTAACTGTCCGTGAACGCCGCACAGGCGTTCGTCAATGACTGTAACCCACGATATGACTACACCTAAGTTCTCTGTAAATGCCCGCGCCATTCTGCGCGTTACCTCCCTCGCTCTCCTATGGAGCACGGCCAATATCCTTTGCGCGCAAAAAGCCGAAACGGCTCCTGCCGCCGGATCTGGACTAAACGAAGACGAAGCCGTCGAACTGCCAAAATTCGAAATCACAGCCGAGTCTGGTAACCGTTATCAATCTCAACAGGCTCTCTCGGCTTCTCGTATCGCAACGGCCATCGTCGATATCCCCCAGACCATTTCGGTTATTCCGAAGGAGTTGATGGAAGATACAAAGGGTAGCCGTATGTTGGATACGGCAAAATACGTGACACCGGTTCAGGAATCGACACTGCCTTTCGGTGGCGACCGTTACTCGATCCGCGGTTTCATGGTCTCGGCTGAATTCGTCGACGGCATCAACATCTCGGGTGCAGACGGCTATAGTATGTCGCAAGCTCCGTATAATATTGAGCGCCTCGAAGTCATCAAGGGACCCAATGCCATCCTCGTCCCCGGTGGCAGTCCTGGTGGTGTGATCAATCCGATCACCAAATCGCCGATGTCAAAAAACGCCGCCTCGGTGACAACGGATTTTTCTCAAAATATGGGGCGTGACGTCTGGTTCGATGTCAACCGGGTGCTTTCGAAGGATGGCAAAATGGCGGCCCGTCTGGTGGCGGCCTACTGGAATAGTAATTTTTATATCAAGGATCAATTTCGCCGAGGCTACGAAGTGTCGCCTTCGTTCTCTTACCAAATCTCAACAGGACAAAAACTCACGCTTAAGGCCGATTTCGTTCAGAATCGTGAGACCAATCTTGGTGGTGTGCCGATCGACCCGAGCGTCGGTTATGGTGGCGTCGCCAAGATCGCTTCCGGACTGCCCCGCAACTGGTCGTTCGGTAACGACACGGACAGCCGCCATCGCTCTACGCAGCGTGTGACGGCGGAATTGCTCTCGACGCTGAACGATCACGTTACCTCTCGCCTCCAGCTCATGGTTGATCACGTGTGGCGCCGTGACGTCGGCAGCACCACGGCTGGCCTTCCGTCAACGTCGATTGATAAAGATGGAATCTGGGCAGTTGCGCCTGGCCAAACCGGTGGTGGCAGCATCAACCCCCGAACCGGCCAATATGAACCAGGTGTACTTTGGAACACGACCCAGTACAACAACGATAAAAATGGCACGGTTGTTTTGACTGGCACGGTTGTCCCGATCACCGACCCCGCCACGTGGATTTACTCGCGTAACAACGGCAAGGTTGACCTCGACTATACCGAGGCGCATTTGAAAAATGATTATGCCGCTCAATTCGCGACGAAATACTTCAAATCGACAACGATTACAGGTTTATCGGCCAATGTCTCTCGCGTGCATTACCAATCCTGGCGAAACGCGCTACGTCCTTCGGTGGCAGCCAACAATCTCAGTGGAATCACCTATCCAGGCTACATATTCCTTGATAACCTGCCTGGTACAAGCACGGCCGGCTTGGGCACCGACAAGACTGGTGTGCAAAAAGATCTACAGACCTTCATTTATCAAACCGTCAGTGTCTGGGATGATCGCCTTCAGGTTTCTGGCGGTGTGTCGCGTTACTTCGGCGAGCTGACCCGCGATGATACCAATGGCACGGTGCGCTATTCGGTGACGAATCCGGATTCAACCCAGCCCGCACTAACCAATCCGGCCTTTAATGCCACCAGCAATGCGACCTCCTTTGGCGTGGTTGTGAAGCCGATCAAGCAAGTATCGCTATTCTACAGCCGCAACACAACCGGTAGCACGATGCCTGGCTCGCTCAATGCAGGAGCGACCATACCAGGCACGCCGCTGGCTGTTGGCGGTCAGAAAGAGTTCGGCGTAAAGACATCCTTCCTTAACGGCAAGTTGACGACGTCGTTCGCACATTTCGACATTGCTCAAAAGAATGTAGCGACGACGAACAGCGAATATTATCGCTTAATGTCGCTTGCCGATTCGGTGAGTGTGGCTGCGGCCAATGCTTTGACTCCGCTTTACCTCGATCTGAACTCGAAGGGATGGGAATTTGAAGCAACCTATTCGATGGGCAAGAGCCTCACGCTCCTTGGTAATGTTACCGATTACAAGGTTCGTCAGCCGATCACCGACGCACGAGTGCGCGGTATGCCAGATCGTGCTTATGGCGCTTACGCGGATTATCGTTTTGTCGATGGCGTGTTGAAAGGATTCGGAGTGAATTTTGGCTTCGATTACAAAAGCGACGTTGCCGGTGAAAACGTATCTGGATTCACCACGATTCGCGGTGGCACGCCCGTGCCGATTCAACCGTCGTTTGTGGTGGGAGCGCGCACGCTCGCCAATCTCGGTTTCTCTTACAAGTACAAGAGTTGGGCGGCTTCCGTCACGATCATGAATCTCATGGACAAGGATTACATTCTGGCTGCTGGAAGTCGCGGCTCCCTGGTGGTGGGCACTCCTCGCACTTGGAAGAGCTCAGTCTCGTACAGCTTCTGATCGGAAAGATGAAACCGAACCATTATTTAGGCTAGATTTCTTCACGCTTCCTCCGGGTGTTGTTGGGAGTGTGTTGTTAGTTGAGTGGTCGCTTGTATAACGCAGCCGCGCTGAAAAGCGCGGCTGCTTTTCTTTTAACAATCCCACTCTGACCGATACGTTTTGCTATTTCTTGGATGACTGCACTTCGAGCACGACGGCGGAGCCCAAGTTTTTTGCCAAATAGCGATAGGCAGCAGTTCCGTAGCCGGCCTGTCCCCAGCGTGGTCCCCACGAGTTTTTGAAGATAAAAACTGTGTCTTCAATGCGTCCGGATTTGCACCAGTAGCCTACGATGGTGACGGCGTGACCAAATCCGATGTCGGTCTTTTGGTCTTCCAGATAATGAACGCGCCACACTCGTGTATCCGGCCAACGAATACCCACGGGCACGGGAATGCCGAGGTTGAGGGCGTGAATGATGTTGGCGGCAAGGGTTGCGCCATCGTGGCCTGGGATGGCATGGACCGACAGACGAACGCTGTTTCGAGCATCATCAATCACCTCGCCGGACGGTGAGGCCATGGCTTTTCCTGAAAATTGGTTCGGGACTTTTTCACGTAGCGGAATGCCGTAGGTGCGCAGGGCGGTGGCTACTTCGTTCAAGGTAAATCCGGCGTCGGACTGGTCCTCGCTGCCGTCATTTGCACCACTCAGGCTGTCCGGCGTTTGGCGGTTGAGCGTGGTACAGGTAGCCCAGTAAAGATATTCCTCGGAGAATCGTGCGGCCGTGTTGTTTGCCTCGGCGTTCTGAAACTCCAACGCGCTCACCATGGCAAAAACGGCGCAACTCGGACGGTGGCCCTGATCTTTTACCCAAAGTCCGAGGTCGTTGAAACGGGGTCGCAGATCGACTTGATCGGCGATTTCCGGCGGTTGGCCGAAGGAGCGGAGGAGTTGGTCAATAGCGGTTAGGCCTGAGCGAGCGGTTCCGGAATGACTCTTCCGTGCAGCCTCAATGCGGGCTTGCTGTTGTTTTTCAGCGGCCGCTTGGCCGGCTTTGGCGATCGCTTCCTGGGCGCGGTCGGCTTCGGGGTTGTAGTTGAAGCGCTGCTGCAACTCGGGCGCGAGATCGCGTAGGAGAATGGACTTCATGCCACCGTCGTAGGTGATCATCGCGCTGCGTGCCGAGACGGAACGGATCAACACGTTTTGAAAAGTGACGGTGCCAACGGTGAGGCTGGTGAGCTTGCTCCCGGCGACGAGTTTTGCGGGGGCGTCGTCAGCGCGGCTCTGTGAGGGTAAATTCGCTGATAACAAGGCGAGGGTGAAGCAACTGGTTCGGCAAAGCAGGGCGAATTTTGTAGTCATGGGCCTCCAGAGTTTGGGTTCGTGAAGTGAGCGGATGATCCAAATCTTTCGCAAGCGGCCGGTTGTTAAGCGGAAATAAAAAAGCGC
>JAYTWC010000393.1:0-8838 GCA_043743635.1 Verrucomicrobiota bacterium
AACCTGGCGGCCATCATCAACAACAAACTCTGGCTCGAACAGATCAAGGCTGGCGGCCTGGTACTCGTCTGGTCGGTAGGCGCCACCATCGTCATCGCAAAAGTCGTGACCTTTGCCTTCGGCGGCCTGCGCGTCAGCGAGGAAGACGAGTCACAAGGTCTCGACGTCGCCGAACACGGCGAAGAGGGCTACATCATCGAGTAAGCATAAGTCTGTTTGTCTCTTTCGAGCGGGTCCTGAAATTTCCGGACCCGCTTTTTTGTGCACCTTTTCCCTAAGCCGAATGGAGGATTGCACCCGGACAATACTCTGCCATTTTTCCGTCATGCCTGTCAGCCTCATCCTTGTTGATGACCACGAACTGCTTCGCACAGGGCTGAAGCTCCGTCTACAGCGGGAAGAAGGCCTGCGAGTGGTGCAAGATTTTAGCAGCGCGGAGGAAGCCTATGCAGCGATCGCCATCTCCGCTCCAGATCTCATCGTGCTCGATCTCGACCTGCCCGGTGACAACGGCATCACCGCCGCCGCCAAAATCCGTGCGCGCTGGCCACAAACCAAGATCCTCATTCTGACCGGCAGTAAACCTTCGTCGATCACCGCCGAGGCGCTTCAAGCGGGCGCAGACGGATTGGTCTGCAAAAAAGAAGCGAGCGATGAACTCGTGCGCGCCATTCACGCATTGATCGCAGGCAAGTCCTATCTCTCGCCCGAAGCAACCCACGCGGTGGTGAATACGATCCGTACCGAGCCCAAAACCCGTTCGCCAGAGACAAAAGCACCCCAACTCACCGACCAGGAAACGTCAGTACTGAAACTCCTGGCCGAGGGCATGAGCTACAAGGAGATCGCGAGCGAACTCGGGGTGAGCGTAAAAACAATCGAGACCTACCGCGCCCGCATGATCAAAAAACTCGGCTGTTCAACCCGGGCGGAGCTCGTGCGGTACGCCGTGCGCAAAGGCTTGATCCAAGCCTGACGCTCAACGCGCACCGCCGGCCAGCCGAACCATAGGCATGGTGCCAAGTTTGTCAGGGATTTCACTGACAAGGTGTCGGTGAAAAATCCGAGGGGGATCAGGGATTATCCAACTCAGGTCCGTCCATGCGGAGCCGATGCGCTCTTCATGAACACCTCGTCCACCCTCGCCCCTTCCGCGAAAACCTCCCTCGAGGGCCGCTACCTCACGTTTCGCCTCGGCACCGAGTCCTACGGCATCGGCGTGATGTCCGTGCAGGAAATCATCCGACTCGAATCCATCACCACGGTCCCGCAGCTGCCGAACCATGTGCGTGGGGTCATCAATCTGCGCGGCCGCATCGTGCCTGTCGTGGATTTACGGATACGCTTTGGCCTGGCCACGGCAGAGGACGGCGAACGCACCTGCATCATCGTGGTGCAAGTCGTCACCCGCCGCGGACGCGTGCCCATGGGCCTGCTGGTCGATGCCGTCGAGGAAGTGCTCAACCTCGGCAAAAACGACGTGGCGCCACCACCCGAGTTTGGCTGCGCCGTGGACGTCACTTTTTTACGCGGCATGGCCCGCATTCGCGACCAGGTAAAAACCTTGCTCGATATCAACCGCGTGCTGACCGACGAGCAGCTCGACGAACTTCATTCCGCCGCCGCCTGAAACTCACAACCAAAACCTCTCCCTATCATCAGTCATGAACAACCTCACCCTCGGAAAACGCATCATCATCATCGTAGCCGTGCTCAGCCTCGCCCTTACCGGTGTCGGCCTGTTCGCCACCTACCGCCTCTCCAGCCTCAACACTGTCACCAGCAACATCGTTGACGATTCATTGCCCGGCATGCTCTCCATCGACCGGATCAAAAGCCGCCTGTCCGAATGCCAGCAGCGCGTGAACCAGATCAGCCGCGCCAAAACCGCAGAGGAGCGCCAGCGCTTGAAAGCCGACATCGACAACATGTCAGTGGCCAACGACGAGGATTACAAAAACTACGAAAAGACCATTTTCCTGGCCGAAGACCGCCAGCTCTTCGAAACCCTGCAAGCCACCCGCAAAGCCAACTCCGCCCAACGCAAACACTTCCTGGAACTCGTGGAAACCGACCGGGCCTCAGCCACGGAATTTATCGATACCAATATCATGCCCACCTACACGGCCTATCAGCAGGCCGGCGAGAAGATCATGAAATTCAACGCCGACCGGGCGCATGACTTTGGCCAACAAATCGCCAGCGACGTCAAAACCTCCGTCCGGCTCATCGTCACCATCACCTTGCTCGCACTGCTGACCGGCATCGTCCTCTCCTATCTCAACATTCGCGCGATTCAGAAAGTCTTGAACGAAATTTCCAGTTCGCTCGACGCCGGTTCCCGCCAGACCACCGCCGCCGCAGGGCAAGTCTCCAGCTCCAGCCAGTCGCTCGCCGAAGGTTCGACCGAACAAGCCGCTTCGCTCGAGGAAACCAGCGCCTCTCTTGAAGAAATTTCTGGCATGACCAAGCGCAACGCCGAAAATGCCCAGCGCGCCAAGGAACTCGCAGGCAACGCCCGCCAGGCCGCCGATACCGGCGTCATCGACATGAACGCGATGAAAACCGCCATGAGTGAAATCAAAGCCTCCAGCGACGACATCGCCAAAATCATCAAAACCATCGATGAAATCGCCTTCCAAACCAATATCCTCGCCCTAAACGCCGCCGTCGAGGCCGCGCGTGCGGGTGAAGCCGGTGCTGGTTTTGCCGTCGTCGCCGACGAAGTCCGCAGTCTCGCCCAACGCGCCACCAACGCAGCGAAGGAAACCGCAGGCAAGATCGAGGGCGCCATCACCAAGACCGGTCAAGGCGTGCAGATCAGCCACAAGGTAGCCTCCAGCCTCGAGGAGATCGCCACCCGCGCCCGCCAGGTCGACGAACTTGTCGTGGAGATTGCCACCGCATCTACTGAACAGAACCAAGGCATCGGCCAGGTGGCCCAGGCCATCACCCAGATGGACCAGGTCACCCAGTCCAACGCCGCCAACGCCGAGGAAAGCGCCAGCGCCGCCGAGGAACTCAACGCCCAGGCCCACGCGATGGAGGATGTCGTCCAGCAGCTGCTGAAGCTGAGCGGTCAAACCAATGACACCGAACCACGCGTCACCAATCACGAAGTCCCAGCCAAAAATCCGCGCGTCTCCCGACGGCCGCAGAAAGCATTCAAACCCATCGCCCAACCCGCCGCCAGCCTGCAATTCGCAGATCTGACGAACTAATAAATATCACTCTTAACTCGGGACCTGCCTCCTCCTGGACGCAGGCCCTGCTTTTTTGCATATGGCCACCATCCTTGTTGTAGACGACGATCCCGTCAGCCGATTTGTACTCACGTCCATTCTTAAAAACCTGGGTTACACCACCACCGAAGCGGTCGACGGCCGTTCCGCAGCCGATCTCTATCGCCAAGATCTGCACGATGTAGTCCTGCTCGACATGATCATGCCGGGAAGAGATGGCTTCGAAACCCTGTTCGACCTGCGAGCCATTCACCGGCATGCGAAAATCATCATGATGACGGGCGGCGGCATGTTCACGGTCAATTTATACGAAAAACTCGCGCACTCACTGCACATCCCCCCACTGCTCATCAAGCCGTTTTCCCCCGAGATTGTGGCCAAAGCGGTGACCGAGGCACTGAACAACGTCGAGCCCGAGCAGATCCTCCAAGAAGACACCAAGGCATAGGTGACGCAGTCAGGCGGCTCGAATCATTTTTCCATCAGGTCGAACTCAATCGAGTTCTGTCCACCACTAGAAATGCCCCGACAGGCATATAACACTCAAACCGATGTTTAAGTTGCCGTTCACAGACTGCAGCGGTAGTGAACAGTCGCCACATATAAACGCGGCATGTGACTGCGGCTTAAAGTTCATCCATAAAAACCCTGCAATCTCTTCTCCGAGTTGCCTCAACCATGGGCCTCAAAGCAATATCTCTGCGCACCAAGCTGCTCGTGGCTTTTGGGTTTTGTGCCGCGATCTCGCTGATTGTTGGACTTGTTGGATTTTTTAATGTCAAGAAACTCGGCGACGCGCTTTACGAGGTTGGAGTAGTTCGGCTGCCCAGCATCCAGGGACTAGCACTTCTGGATGAGGCGCAGACTTCCATCGAGCGCACGGCGATCATTTTACTCTCCAAAGATCTCACTGCCGAATCACGCCACAGAGAATACCAGGATATTTCCAGCAAGTGGATCCAGGCCGAAAAGGGCTGGAAAATCTACGAGCCCCTGCCGCAGACCAAAGAAGAAGCCCGGCTCTGGACGGAATTCATACCCGCTTGGACTGCCTGGAAAGCCGACGTCGAGACCTTCCTGAATCTCTCCTCCGAATATGATTCGCTGCAAGCGTCAGGCACCACGCCTGCGACCCTCGAAAGCCAGCATGCCAAAATGGCCGAGCAAGCTTCGGTCGTTTGCAACAAAAGCTATGGCAAGACCGCTCCGCTCTTGGACCAGATCATCGCGCTCAATTATAAAGTCGCCGACCAGGCCAAACTACAGTCCGTAACCAAACAATCGGACGTGATCTTCTTCAGGCGTCTCATATTCTTTTTCGCCTCCGGCGCAGTCACCCTGAGCATCCTGCTCGGGCTTGTCGTCACACACTCGATCACGAGGCCCGTGCAGAAACTCGTCGCCGGACTTGAGAAAATTGCCAGAGGTAATTTGACGGTGCGGGTTCCCGTGGAAAGCGACGACGAGATCGGCAAGTTGTCGGCCGCGGCCAATCAAATGGCCGAAGCCCTGGGGATCAGCAAACAACGGCTGAGCCTGGCAACGCGTGCCGCCGGCATCGGCATTTGGGACTGGGACGTGGTTAGCAACAAACTGGCTTGGGATGAGTGGATGTACCAGCTCTACGGGATCGAAAAGAAGGACTTCAGCGGTGCCTATGAAGCTTGGGAAAAAACGCTCGCCCCCGAAGATCGCGTTCGCGTAGCGGCCAAGATCCAAGCGGCCCTGCGGGGAGAGGGCGATTTTTCGGGGGAGTACCGCATCGTTTGGCCCGATGGCTCAATACATTACCTGCAGGTTGAGTCCCACACCATTCGCGACACGGAGGACAAACCCCTGCGCATGGTTGGCCTCAACTACGACATCACAAAACGCAAACAGGCGGAAGAGCAGATCGACATGCTGCGCCAGACGATCGACGCACATCCTGACGGTGCCTACTGGTTCGGCACCGACGGCCGGCTGGTGTACGTCAACGAGGGAGGCTGCCGGAATCTCGGCTACGCACGCGATGAACTCAGTGGCTGTTTCCTGAGCCAGATCAGCCCCCGGGCGACTCCGGAGCGGTTGGCACAGCTCTGGCAGGAAATTAAAATCAGCGGTTTCCATCGCCTCGAATCATTCCACAGGCGGAAAGACGGCACGGAGTTTCCAGTGGAAATTACGGCCACCTACGTACAGATCGGCGGCAAAGAATATACCTGCGGTTTCTCCCGCAACATCACCGAAAGGAAACAGGCCGAGCGCGCACTTCAAGAATCGGAAACGAAATATCGCCGGTTGCACGAAACTATGACCGACGCTTTCGTGCAGGTCGACCTGACCGGCCGGATTCAAGACTGCAATCCGGCCTATCGTGAACTGCTCGGATACTCGGAAGCCGAACTGCTCCAATTGTCCTACGTCGATCTCACGCCGGGAAAATGGCATGCCATGGAGGCGGCGATCACCCACGACCAGATCCTGCGGCAGGGCTATTCCAGAGTCTACGAGAAGGAATACCGGCGTAAAGACGGCACGGTGTTTCCGATAGAACTACGCACTTTCCTGCTGCGCGACGAAAACCAACAGCCATCGGCAATGTGGGCGATCGTCCGCGATATAACCGAGCGCAAGCGGATGGAAAACGAAATGCGCACCCTGCTGGAAACCGCTCCGGTCGGTATCATGCGCATCCGCAACCGCCGCATCGTTGGCGCAAATGCCCGCCTGTCCGAAATGCTCGGCTACGAACGCGACGAACTGCTTGGAAGTGAAGTCCTGCGGTTTTTCGACGATCGCGACCAGGGAAGTGCAATAATCCAGGAGGCGGTCGCACTGCTGATTTCCGGCCGATCCGTGACAGCAGAGCTGCCCGTGCGTCGCAAAGATGGCACCATCATCGACGTCCTTGCAGGCATATCTCCGGTCGAACCAAACAACATCGACGAAGGCAGCGTCGGCGTCCTCATGGATATTTCGGCAAAAAAACAAGCCGAGACACTGCGGCACGCCAAAGGGCAGGCCGAGGCGGCCAATCGCGCGAAAACCGTTTTTCTCGCCAACATGTCGCACGAGATTCGCACGCCGATGAACGCCATCCTCGGCTTCGCCCAGCTCATGCTGCGCGATCCGCTCCTGAGCCCGACCCAGCGCGAACACCTCGCCATCATCGACCGAAACGGCGGATACCTGCTGACCCTCCTCAACGACGTGCTTGAGATGTCGAAAATCGAAGCCCAGCGGACAACGCTCAAGCTCTCATCCTTTTCCCTCACCGCACTGGTTCGTGACCTGCAATCCATCTTCGCCGCTCGCGCCGGAGCGAAGGAAATACGCCTCCTGTTCGAAACGCCCTCGCTGCTCCCCGCGCGGGTTCTCGGCGACGAGGGCAAGCTTCGCCAGATCTTCATCAACCTCCTCGGCAATGCCATCAAGTTTACCGATGTCGGCCAGGTCACCCTTCGCCTAAAAACCCTGCCCCACGACGCGCTCCACTGGCTCATACAAGCCGAGATCGAAGACACCGGCCCGGGCATCGGCGCCTCGGAGATGGACCGCCTCTTCCAGCAATTCGAACAAACCGAAACCGGCCGCAAGACCGGTCTCGGGACAGGGCTGGGCCTTGCGATCAGCCGCGAGTTCGCCCGCCTCATGAGCGGAGACATCACCGTGCGAAGCGAGCCAGGAAAAGGCTGCGTCTTCGCCCTCACCATACTAGTCGAAATCTTCAAAGAAGAGGATCACACCGAAAATGTTTCCACCGGCCACGTCCTCCGACTCGCAACAGGACAACCCCCTTGCCGCGTCCTGATCGTTGACGATCAGCAGGACAACCGCCTGCTCCTCGTCGAACTGCTTCAGAAAATCGGCTTCGAAACCCGCGCTGCTACCAACGGCGCCGAAGCCGTCGAAGCCTTCGCCCAATGGACTCCCCACGCCATCCTGATGGATCTGCGCATGCCCGTCATGGATGGCTCTGAAGCCACACGCCGTATCCGAACTCTCGATACTAAAGGCCAGACCAAGATCATCGGACTTTCCGCCAGCGTGATTCGTGAACTGCAGGAACCCATGCCCGGAGTGGACATCTTCCTCGGCAAACCCTTTCGCGACGACGATCTGCTGGAAACGCTCGGAACAGCTCTCAACCTCCATTACGATTACGAGGAGCGCCGAGTCAGCACCCCCTCAGCCGACCTCTCCAAAATTACAGACACCCTGCCTTCGCGCTTCGTTGAACCCTTGCGCCAGGCTCTCACCACCGCCGACCTCGACAACATTCTTGTCCAGCTGGCCGAGCTCGAGCAGGAAGCACCCGCGCTCGCCGCCCACATGAGGACTTTTGCCGCCAACTTCGACTGGGCCCGCATCGCGGCCATGCTGCCCGCCAGCCCGCCAGAAAACGCACCATGAACGAAACATTATCCACCGCTAAAGCCGCCAACGTCCTCGTGGTTGACGACACTCCGGCCAACCTTCAGTTGCTCGCCGGCATGCTGAAAAACCACGGCTACCGCGTGCGCCCGGTCAACAACGGTGAACTCGCCCTCCGCGCCGCCAGGATTGAACCGCCCGACCTCATCCTGCTCGACATCACCATGCCTGAAATGAACGGCTACGAAGTCTGTCGGCAATTGAAGGCCGATCCCCAACTGGCCGACATCCCCGTGCTTTTCATCAGCGCGCTCACCGACACGGATGATAAAACCCGCGCCTTCCAGGCCGGCGGCGTTGACTACGTCAGCAAGCCTTTTCAGTTCGACGAGGTCGATGCCCGCGTGCGCACCCACCTGTTGCTCAGGCGCCAGAAACAAGCGCTTGAGATAAATCTCGCCCGCCTGCGGGAGCTCGAAAAACTGCGCGACAACCTTGCCCACATGATCGTGCACGACATGCGCTCACCCCTGCTGGCCCTGCAGCTCAGCATGGACATGCTCCATGCGACCTATGCCAACACCGACGATCAAGAGGTGCTCGAGAATGCCCGCCAAAGCGTCACTTCCCTAATCGACATGGTCACCCAGATTCTCGACGTCAGCCGCATGGAGGCCGGCCAGATGCAACTGCAACGCCAAAAAACCGATCTATCAATCATCACCAAAGAGGTTTTCGACACAGTCCGGCCTCTCGCAGGAAAACGTCAGCTGGGAATCACGCTGCTGGGCTCAACCAGTGCCTCATGCGATGCCAGCGTCCTGCGCCGCGTCATCAGCAACCTCGTCGGCAACGCCCTCAAGTTCACCTCCACCGAGGGAATAATCCAGGTGACCATAGCGGAAGAAGGCCCCCTCATTCGCGTATCCGTAAAAGACAATGGGCCCGGCATCGATCCCTCGCTGCACAAAATCATCTTCGAAAAATTCGCCCAGGCCGAAGGCCCCGCCAAAAAAGCGGGCAGCGGACTGGGCCTAACCTTCGTCAAAATGTCAGTGGAAGCTCATGGCGGCCAAGTCAGACTCGACAGCGAGCCTGGCAAAGGCAGCACCTTCTCCTTCACCCTGCCGACACAGTAAGTCTGGAACTCCACTGGCCGGTTTCTACGCGATCGAATTCAGCCTCAGAGTTCGTTATCTTTCGTCTCGGGCAGCGCCAAAGCGCCAACCAAAAATCCGAC
>JAYTWC010000394.1:0-8364 GCA_043743635.1 Verrucomicrobiota bacterium
GCCTGCTTCATCAAGTTAGAGATATGCACAGAACCTTCACGTTCCGAAATGGTGCCGTTGGGATGTTCTTGAGATTTCTTAAGGTGGCGCTTGATCATCGCGACGCCTTCGACGACAGCACGATCTTTCGCAGGGAGAACCTCGAGGATTTTGCCTGACTTGCCTTTTTGGGAGCCAGCGATGACAACGACTTGGTCGCCGCGTTTGATATGATATTTCGTAGCCATGTTAGAGAACCTCCGGAGCGAGCGAGATGATCTTCATGAAGTTCTTCGCGCGCAGTTCGCGAGCGACGGGTCCGAAGATGCGGGTGCCTTTAGGATTGCCGTCGGTCCCAAGGATGACGATGGCGTTGCTGTCAAAGCGCAAGTAGCTACCATCGTTGCGGCGAATGGCGGTCTTCGTACGAACGACGACGGCCTTAGCAACCTCACCCTTTTTGACGGTGGCTTCAGGTGTGCTTTGCTTAATGTGAACGGTGATGATGTCGCCGACTGAGGCGGTGTCAGTTACCTGACCTTTACGACGGATCATGGCAGCCCGGCGGGCTCCAGTATTGTCGGCAACATCTACTACGGAACGAAGTTGAATCATGGCGCGAGCCTCCTGGTGTTTAAATTATTCGGCGGGCGTATTAGCCTGCGTTGTTTTGGTGGGAACGGTTTGCGCGACGTCATTTTCGGTCACGGCAGCGCTGGCAATAACAGCAGCTTCGATAACGCGGATGACGCGCCAGCGTTTCAAGCGGCTGATCGGACGGGTTTCCATGATCTCGACCTTGTCGCCGACCTTGGTTTCGTTCTTTTCGTCATGCACGTGCACAACGGTCTTGCGATTAACTACCTTATGGTAGAGCGGGTGCGGCGTCTTAAACGGAACGGTTACCTTGATCGATTTATCGCCAGAACGGCTGGTGACGAAGCCGATGAGATCTTTGCGTTGGCTACGGGTCGGAGAGGACATGGTCTTAAAAATGAGTTAGAGGTAGGCCTAGGTTCAGGCGGCGGCCTTCTTCTGGGTGCGGGCGGTTTCGAAGCGAGCGATGTCCTTGCGAAGGATGCGGATCTCGTGGGTCTTTTCGACCTGGCCGGTCTGCTTGCGCAGGCGAAGCTGGAGAAGCTGTTCGCGGGTTTCGCGGAGTTTGATTTCGATCTCGGCAAGCGAGAGTTCACGAATTTCTTTGGAAGTCATGGTACGTATCCGGTTGGTGGTTCCGGTTAGACGACGGCGCCTTCACGCACGATGAATCGGCAATGAAAAGGGAGCTTGGCGTCGGCGAGGCGAAAGGCCTCTTTAGCAATGGTGGCGGAAACACCGGCAAGTTCAAAGAGAACGGCGCCGGGTCTGATCTGGGCGATGTAGTACTCGACCGGGCCTTTGCCCTGGCCTTGACGCACTTCGGCCGGCTTTTTTGTGATCGGCTTATGTGGGAAGATGCGGATCCAGAGTTTGCCCTTGCGCTTGAGATGGCGCGAGATGGTAACACGAGCAGCTTCGATTTGCTGGCCGGTCATTGGTCCACGGGTGAGGGACTGCAGGCCGAATTCGCCGAAGGCGAGCGTGTTGCCGCGCTTGGCATTGCCGGCGCGAGAGCCTTTTTGCGATTTACGGTATTTGGTGCGTGCGGGTGAGAGAGCCATGGAATTTTCGATTTAAGATTTCGGGTTTTCGATTGGTGGTTTCTGAAGGTTTGGCCGAAGCCTTTTCAAGAACCGGGAGTCGAAACTCAAAATTTAGTTCTATTAGTTGTTATCGGCTTCTTTTTTGCAGATCCAGCACTTGACGCCGATCTTGCCGTAAACGGTTTTGGCTTCGGAGAAACCGTAATCGATGTTCTCGCGGAGAGTGTGGAGGGGAACGCGGCCTTTGCGTTGCCATTCGCGGCGGGCGATATCAGCGCCACCGAGACGACCGGAGCATTGGATACGGATACCTTCAGCGCCGAGAGTCATGGCCATTTCAACGGCCTTCTTCATCGCGCGGCGGAAAGCAATGCGGCGTTCGAGCTGGAGAGCGACGTTCTCAGCGACGAGCTGAGCTTCGATCTCGGGCTTCTTCACCTCTTGGATGTCGAGAAGGATTTCTTTGCCGGTAAGCTTAGCAAGCTCTTCCTTGATCTTCTCGATTTCCTGGCCCTTACGTCCGATGACGATGCCAGGACGTGCGGTGTAGATCTTGACGCGGACGCGGTTGGAAGCGCGTTCGATGAAGATGCGCGGCACGGAGGCCTGCTTGAGTTTCTCCATGAGTTTCTCACGGATAAGGTAATCCTCAGCGAGGAGTTTACCGAAATCTTTTTTCTTCGCGTACCAGCGAGACTGCCAGTTACGGCGGACAGCGAGACGGAACCCGGTCGGATTGGTTTTTTGGCCCATGGCGAGTGTTAGTTCGTGTTACCGTCTGAGAGGATGATGCGGATGTGCGACATTTTCTTGCGGCGAGGAGCGGCTGAACCGCGAGCGGCGGCTTTAAAGCGCTTGAGGACCGGGCCGTTTTCGATGACGGCGCTCTTCACGACGAGAGTGTCGGCGGAGAGGTTGTTATTGTTCTCGGCGTTCGCGATGGCGCTCTTGAGCGTCTTGGCGATAAGTCGCGCGGATTTGCGCGGGATGACCGAGAGCAGACCGACCGCGTCGGGGGCCTTGCGACCTTGGATGGTGCGGACGACTTCGCGCATCTTTTTGGGAGACATGCGCGCGTAGCGTGTGAGGGCTTGGATTTCCATGTGCGTGGGATTCCTTCGATTTCGGAGGCGGCAGCAGCGTCGCGTAGGCGGCACCCTGCCCTTTTGAGTTCGGTTAATTGTTAAATTTCTTTGCGTGTCATGCCGCCGTGCGCCTTGAAGATACGCGTCGGAGCGAATTCGCCGAGTTTGTGACCAACCATGTTTTCAGTGACGTGAACAGCAATGAAGGCCTTGCCGTTGTGGACACTGAAGGTGTGGCCAATGAAGTCTGGAGTAATGGTCGAACGACGTGACCAAGTCTGGATGGGCTTGTGAGCGCCGGCTTTGGTCGCCTTCTCGATCTTCTCGAGCAGGTGCAGGTCAACGAAAAAGCCTTTTTTGATGGAACGTGCCATGGTGCGAAAAGTTCGAGGTTACTTCCGACCACGTGGCTTGCGGCCGTTGTGGTGGGTGATGATGGAGCTGTTCGAGAGTTTCGAACGACGACGAGTCGGGAAGCCCTTCGCGAGCTGGCCCCACGGGGAGACGAGCTGTTGACGGCCGCCACCACCCTTGGATTTACCTTGACCACCACCGTTGGGGTGATCGACAGGGTTCATGGCCACACCGCGAACGGTCGGACGAACACCGAGCCAGCGACGACGGCCAGCTTTACCGAGGGATTGTTTGTTATGGTCGAGATTACCAACGGTGCCAATGGTGGCACGGCACTTCGGATGAACCTTGCGGAGTTCGCCAGAGGGCATCTTGAGAGTAGCTTCGCCGTTTTCAACGGCGACGAGTTCAACGGCGCCACCAGCGGAACGGGCGATTTGTGCACCGCGACCAGGGACGAGCTCAACCGCGTGGAGCTTCGTCGACGGCGGTATTAGCTCTAGTGGGAAGTTGTTGCCAACGAGAAAATCGTTGGTTGTCGCCTTATTCGAGGTCACGATCATCGCACCAACTTTTAGACCATCGGGAGCGAGGATGTAGAATTTTTCTCCGTCTTGATAGGAAATGAGTGCGATATGCGCGGTACGATTAGGATCGTATTCGATCGCCTGCACTTTAGCGGGCTGATCAAGGCGGTTACGCAAGAAATCGATGACACGATAGAGCTGCTTGTGGCCACCGCCGCGATGGCGCGAGGTGACGCGACCGTAGACATTACGTCCGCCGGTTTTGTGCTTGGGCTCGGTGAGGGCGCGCTCCGGGCGCTTCTTGGATACGCCAGTCGCCTTATTCAGCGAGGTGAAGCGTTGGGAAGGGGTGAGCGGACGACTGAAAGGTTTGATAGCCATGTTGGTGATTTCCGATAGGCTTCGGTTAGACGAGTTCGATCTTGTCGCCGGACTTCAGCGTTACGATCGCCTTCTTGTAGTCAGAGGTCGTGCTGGGGCGGCCTTGGCGGCTCTTTTTGTTTTTGCCGCGGTAATTTTGGATATTCACGCGTGTAACCGTGACCTTGAAGGTCTTTTCAACGGCTTCAGCGACAGTGTGCTTGGTGGCGTCAGAGAAAACTTCGAACGTGTACTGTCCGAGTTCGGACGAGAGTTTATTCGACTTTTCCGTGAGACGGACGAGCTTTAGGACGTTGCCGGAATTCATGACTTACCTCCGTTGACGCGGGCGATGATTTTTTCGAGCGCAGCAGAAGAGACGATGATCTTCTTGTACTGTGCGAGATCGAGAGTGTTGAGCTTGGAAGCATCCTGCAGGCTGACGCGCTCAATATTGCGAGTGGCGCGAGTAGCAGCGACGGTGAACGGCGCATCCACGACGAGGATTTTGCCCTTCGGAGCAATGCGGCCGAGGATTTGATCGACCTGCTTGGTTTTGACGGCGGATACCTCAAAACGTTCGATAACGTCGATATCGCCAGCGGTTGCGCGGTCAAAAAGAGCGCGGCTGAAAGCGAGATCTTTAACCTTGCCGTTGATCTTCTTCGAGTAGTCGCGAGGGCGAGGACCGAAGACAACACCACCACCACCCCAGAGAGGCGAGCGGATGGAACCGGCACGAGCACGGCCTGTACCCTTTTGCTTCCAGGGCTTTTTGCCGCCACCGCGGACTTCACCACGGGTTTTCGTGGAGTGGCAGCCGAGGCGATTGTTGGCGTTGATGGCAACGATGACTTCCTTCACTGCTTGAAGGCCTTTATCGCCTTCAAAGATGGGGAATCCGGCGAAGTCTTCTTCGCGCGAGGTCGTAGCGTCGGGTGTGTAAACTTTAAGCTTCATTTGCTATGTCCTCCGTGTGGTTAGGCTTTTTTGGGCTGACCTTTGATCGCGGAGCGGACGATAACATCGTCGCCATTTGCACCGGGGATCGCACCCTTCACGAGGATGAGGTTCTTTTCGGGGAGAATCTTTACGACGCACAAGTTCTGCACGGTGCGCTTTTCGCAGCCCATGTGACCTGGCATCTTCTGGTTCTTCCACGTGCGGCCAGGAGTCTGGCGCATACCGATGGAGCCGATGCGGCGATGGAACATCGAACCGTGAGCAGCCGGACCGCCAGCGACACGGAAGCGTTTAACAACACCTTGAAAGCTTTTGCCCTTGGTGATGCCGATGACGTCGACGAACTGACCTTCGGTGAAGGACGTTACGGTGACGATATCGCCGACCTTCAAGGTCGATTCACCTTCCAAGCGAACTTCACCGAGGACGCGAGGAGTCTCTTCGAGACCCGCTTTTTTCGCGTGGGCCTGTTCGGCCTTCGGAGTGTTCTTGGCTTTCTTGGTGGAGAAGCCGAGTTGAACGGCGTTGTAACCGTCGACCTGGGTGGTCTTGATTTGAAGAACCGGACATGGGCCGGCTTCAACCACGGTGACAGGGATCAAGACGTTTTGAGCGTCATAGACCTGCGTCATTCCGATTTTTTTGCCTAGGAGCGTAGAGATCATGGGCTAAGTGGTAGGTGGAAGTTATTCCGTTTAGGACCTACATTAACGAGGGGACCAGAGGTGCGCGTGGCGCACGTGGGCAACTGCTATGTATGAACTGTTAGGATACGAAAAGTTTTATACGTTGATGGTGATGTCGACGCCGGAAGGAAGGTTGAGCTTCTTGAGCTCGTCCACCGTCTGAGCGGTCGGTTCGATGATGTCGATAAGTCGCTTGTGAGTGCGGGTCTCGAATTGCTCCATCGACTTCTTGTCGACGTGCGGAGAGCGGTTAACCGAGAGCTTCTCGATGCGAGTCGGGAGCGGGATCGGGCCGGACACGCGGGCGCCGGAGCGCTTGGCGGTCTCGACAATCTCCGTGGCGGACTGGTCGATCACGCGGTAATCGAAGCCTTGGAGTTTGATGCGAATACGTTGGCCTTTCATGGCGATAAAAGAACGAGGTTTAAGTGCGGGCCGGAGCTTTGGAGGAGCTCTCGACAATTTTTAGGAGGGACGCATTCGGCACCTGCGCAAAATGCGACGGTGTGATCGATGCGGAGGCGCGTCCCTTCGAAAGAGAACGGATGTCTGTCACGTAACCGAAAAGGAGTTCCAGCGGAACGTGGGAGGAAATAATGCAAGCGCCAGTTTTGTTTTCCATACCCTGGATCTGGCCACGACGACGATTGATATCGCCCATGAGATCGCCTTGGTATTCTTCCGGAGTCGTGACTTCGACGCCCATGATGGGTTCGAGCAGGATCGGATTGGCTTTCTTCATCGCATCCTTGAATGCGAAGATGCCGGCCATCTTAAAGGCAAGTTCCGACGAGTCGACTTCATGGAAGGAACCGTCGATAATGCGAATGATGACATCGACCACCGGATAGCCGGCGACCGTACCGTTATTCGTACCTTCGCGGATGCCTTCAATTGCTGGCTTGATAAATTCTTTCGGGATCGAGCCGCCAACGGTTTCGTTGAGGATTTCAACGCCTTTGCCCTTTTCGTTGGGATCCATCTTGATGACAACGTGGCCGTATTGGCCCTTACCACCGGATTGACGGATGAACTTACCTTCGCCGTCAGCTGCTTTCGAAATGGTTTCGCGGTATGCGATCTGCGGTTTGCCCGAGGTCGCCTCTACCTTGAACTCGCGCTTCATGCGATCGATAATGATTTCGAGGTGAAGCTCACCCATGCCGGCAAGAATGGTTTGACCGGTGTCTTGATCGGTCTTGACGCGCAGGGTCGGATCTTCCGCAACCAAACGTTGGAGGGCAACACCGAGTTTTTCCTGATCGGCCTTCGAGTTTGGCTCGATGGACATCGAGATAACAGGCTCCGGGAAGGACGGTGGTTCGAGACGGATGTCGTAATCTTCGTCGCAAAGGGTGTCACCAGTGATCACTTCCTTAACGCCGACGACGGCACAAATATCACCGGCATACGCGACTTCGATTTCTTCGCGTTCAATGGCGCGCATCAAAACGAGGCGGGAAACGCGCTCAGTACGGCGGGTACGCGGGTTGTAAAGTGACATGCCGCGCGGGAGCTGGCCCGTGTAGACGCGGAAGAATACTAGACGACCCACGAACGGATCGTTCCAAAGCTTGAACGCGAGACCTGCGAGCTTGGCTTTGTCACTCACGACTGCCTCGACGGTCTTGCCATCGCCATCCTGACCTTGCATCGGGGGAACGTCGATCGGGCTCGGGAGGAAATTGACAACGCAATCAAGGAGGCGCTGCACGCCTTTCTTTTTGAAAGCCGAACCAGGCACTACGCCCGTGAACTGAAGCGAAATCGTGGCTTTACGCACGCCGAGCATGAGCTCGCTGACGCTGATTTCTTCACCATTGAGATACTTTTCAGCGATAACATCATCAAAATCCGAAACAGCTTCGATCAGCTTGTCACGGTATTCCTTGGCCTGCTCAGCGTACTCAGCAGGGATCGGAATCGTCTTGGGATTCATGCCAAGAACATCAGCCGGATCTTCCTCGAAGGAATAGGCGACGTTCTGAACCAAATCTACGAGACCAGCGAAATTCTCTTCTTTGCCAATCGGAATGAAAAGCGGATGCGCGTTGGCCTTCAGCTTCTCACGCATTTCGGAGACGGCGCGGAAGAAATCGGCACCGACGCGATCCATCTTGTTGATGAAAGCGATACGGGGAACGCGGTATTTGTTAGCCTGACGCCATACGGTTTCAGACTGGGGCTGTACGCCAGCAACGGCACAAAAAACAGCTACAGCGCCGTCGAGAACGCGGAGCGAGCGCTCAACTTCAGCCGTGAAGTCAACGTGTCCGGGCGTATCGATAATGTTGATACGTTGCTTGATGCCCTTCCAAGGACCCCAAGAAGCGTTCCAAGCACAGGAGATGGCTGCAGCAGTGATCGTGATGCCACGCTCGCGCTCTTGTTCCATCCAATCGGTTACGGTCGTGCCCTCGTGGACTTCGCCCATCTTATGGACGGCGCCCGAGTAGAAAAGAATACGCTCGGTACAAGTGGTCTTGCCGGCATCGATGTGCGCAGCGATACCGATGTTACGCGTCCATTCAAGCGGGAAGGGACGGTCTTTCGAGTTGACCGGAGAAATCTTTGCCTTGTCGGTAACGACAGTAATGGCAGGTGAGGCGGCGTTGGACATGGTGTCTGGCTGATCTAAAGGTTACCAGCGGAGGTGGGCGAAGGCGCGATTGGCCTGGGCCATCTTGTGGGTATCTTCCTTCTTCTTCACCACGGAGCCTGTGTTATTGTAGGCGTCGACGATCTCTGCGGCGAGGGCATCCTTCAT
>JAYTWC010000395.1:0-2663 GCA_043743635.1 Verrucomicrobiota bacterium
GGCCCTTGGTGGCATTCACCCGACCGCCAAATTTGGCTGCGCCACGACATCGCCTGCCAGAACTGCAACTGGACTTGCACGCAGCCGGAAAACTACTGCCTTTCGCGCATCGCGCCAACCGACGTGACCGCTGCGCTCCACCGCGTGCTCGCCTCCGATTAACGTCAAAACCGCGCGGTCAGCCCGCCGTCTTGTCGAAGTTTCTGATTTTGAGAACGGGCTTCGCAATCCGGACTGGCCGAACTGCGCCTTCCCTCCAAACTTCATACGATAGCGGACGCGGTAGATAACCGCCCAAAAACGTTTTCTTCAATCGATACCAGTGCTTCGCCACCTTGAGCGAAAAAGAACGCTTGTTGATATCCGCGTTCGCATTCTCCGTGGCCTCTCCAGAACTCAAATTCGCGCCATGCCAGACAAAAATCCCAATAGGCTCGCGCGTCTTTGCAAGCACCAAGCCTCGATGCATCTGCGTCCGAAACCACGCATGATCGGCCACCAACCGATAACGCGTGTCGAATGGCTCGCGTTCCCAAATCGATTTCTGAAAGAAAAACGAACACGTCTGCACCGGCATGCACCAGAGCGTGTCCACCGGACGCGGCGTCACCATCTGATTAAATAACTGCAAAAAATCCAACGCTCCATTGAGCATCACCGTGGGCCCAAACACCGCCTGCGCCCGGTGATTTTGCATCGCCTCCACTGCTTCGCGCAATCCAGCCCGGTTATATTGTTCATCCGAGTTTAAATGACCGATCCATTCGCCAGATGCTACCGCAATACCCTTGTTCAATGCATCGTACATCCCCGTGTCTTTCCCGGAAAACACCCGCAAGTCAGCCTGCGTCTGCAACCACTCCAGCGTCCCGTCCGTGCTCACGCCATCGACAATGATGTGCTCATAATCAAATCCAGCCAATGCATGCCGGACCGATTGCACACAATTCTCAATAAAGCGTCGTCCATTAAAAACCGGGGTAACGATAGAAATAAGTTTTGGCATCTACAGCGACCGGTATGCCCGAAACCGTACCCATCCTGCAATCCCAACATCACACGACCCGTAACCAAACTCCGCACGCTTGCGTCTACGCCATGACGCCGTTTTTTATCATTATCCAAAATGTCCGAACAACCACAGCGCATTCTCGTCATCCGTCGCCGTTACATGGGCGATATCGTGCTGCTCGGTATCTTTCTGCGAAACCTGCGCCTCCACTGGCCAAACTGCAAACTCCACGTCCTCGTAGAAGAAAACTACGCCGGAGTCCTGCCGCTCAATCCCGATGTTTCCGGCGTGCACCTGTTGCCGCGCAAAGCTTCGGCCCTTCGCCCGCTCATCTCACTTGGCCGCGAATTGCGCCGCGCCGGTTTCACTCACGTTTTCGATTTCGACAACACCGAAAAAACTGCCCTGCTCACGCGAATCACCGGCGCACCCTTCCGGGCCGTGCTCAACATCACCGGCCGCAAACTCCGCTTCCCCTGGTGCTATACTCGATGCGAAAACGTATCCCAGGAATTTCGCGGCAATAACCACATCACCGCCTACAACAACTGCCTGCTAAGAACAATCGACGCACGCGCCCACGAAGTTCCGCTGCAACTCCAGCCTCTCGCCGAAGATCGCGCATGGGCGTCCTCACATCCCGCCGTCGCCGCCCTCCCCGCCGACCGGCCACGCCTGTTAATTCATCCTGGCAGCCGCAGCGCCTTTCGCGTCTGGCCACCCGAAAACTTTGCCGCTGTTTGCGATCAACTTCAACGTGAAGGACTCGCCAGCGTCACCTTGATCGCCGGCCCGGCGGAACAAGCAACCGTCAACGCCATCCGGTCATTCATGGTTACACCCGTCACCGTCATTGACGAACAAATCCCTATCGCCCGGCTCGCTGCACTGTTCCAATGTTTCCAACTTTTTCTTTGCCACGATAGCGGGCCCATGCATCTCGCTTCCTCCGTCGGCCTGCCCGTCGTCGCTCTTTTCAGCTCCCAAAACATCAACGAGTGGCAACCACTCGGCACCAGTAACATCGCCCTCCAGCCGCCGCTGCCCTGCGTCAATTGTGTCGCTCCCGGCGTGTGCAAACCTCACGACTCGTACAATAACTACTGTGTACGCAACATTACCACGGAGCGAGTTCTCACGGCACTTCGCGAACGCCTTTCTCGCGCCTAATTTCTGACCGGCCATGGATATCACCGTTAGCATCGTCACCTACAACTCCGGTCCCATCATTGGAACCTGCCTCGATCATCTCAAACAATCGACAAGGCGAAATATTCAAATTGTCGTTTCCGACAATTGTAGCCAGGACGACACCCTCGCCGTACTCGCCAACCGGCCAGACCGGACCCAAGTCATCAACCATCGCCAAAATCTCGGTTTTGGTCACGCGCATAACACCGCTCTCGCCCACGCACCAGGCCGGTATTATTTGATTCTCAACCCCGACATCACGCTTCCACCTGGATCACTCGACCAGCTAGCCGATCATCTCGATCAACACAAAGAATGCGGCGCCGTCGCTCCGCTGCTTCAGGAGGGCAACGGTCATCTCAGCGGCTCGACGCGCTCATACCCTTCTCAACGTTACGTGCCAGAACTATTGAAACCGCTCCAAGGCGAGATCGCCGCTCTTCAAGGTGCCTGCCTCTTG
>JAYTWC010000396.1:0-10403 GCA_043743635.1 Verrucomicrobiota bacterium
CTCGATTTTGCTGACGCCATCAAGCGCCTCGGCGAAGACGGCGTACGCGAACGTTACGGTAACCTTTTCGACATCTACCACGAGATCACCAACGAAAACGGTTACAAGACGCCGATGCGCATCTTCCCCGCCGTGCACTACACGATGGGCGGCCTCTGGGTTGACTACAACCTGATGTCCAACGTCCCCGGCCTCTTCGTCCTCGGTGAAGCCAATTTCTCCGATCACGGCGCGAACCGCCTCGGTGCCTCCGCCCTCATGCAAGGCCTGGCGGATGGTTATTTTGTCATACCGTACACCGTCGGCGATTACCTCGCCACGCAGAAACCCGGTTCACGTCCTTCCGCCGATCGCGAAGAATTCAAGAAAGCCGAAGCCGAAGTCCGCGAAACTGCCACGCGCCTCCTCGCCAACAACGGCAAGGAAACCGTCGCCAGCTTCCATAAACGCCTCGGCCTGCTCATGTGGAAATATTGCGGCATGGCTCGCAACAAGGACGGCCTTGAGAAGGCGCTCAAAGAAATCCCCGAGCTGCGAAAAGAATTCCACGCCAACGTCAAAGTCCCTGGCGACAACATTTCGATCAACCAGTCGCTCGAACGCGCCTGCCGCGTGGCCGACTTCATGGAACTTGGCGAACTCATGTGCCGCGACGCGCTCACCCGCGAAGAAAGTTGCGGCGGTCACTTCCGCGAAGAGTTCCAGCATCCGGACGGCGAGTGCAAACGTGACGACGAAAAGTTCGGCCATGTCGCCGCCTGGGAATACAAGGGCGAAGACAAGGTACCCGAACGCAACGTCGAAGCGCTCAACTACGAATTCGTGAAAATGAGCGTCCGCTCGTACAAGTAAGCCAGCCCCAAGCTTGCCGAACCAATCGTTATCATATCACAAATTGTGATATCTTCCGCCAAAGCCTCTGCCGCGCTAGCCGCGAAAAATCTGCCCACGATTCCCGTGGAGCAGATTGATTCGCGGATTCTTCTCCTGCGCGGACAAAAAGTGCTTTTGGATAAGGATTTGGCTGGGCTCTACGGGGTCGAAACTCGCATTTTAAATCGGGCCGTGAAGCGCAATGCCGAGCGTTTTCCTGAGGACTTCATGTTCAGCCTCACCCGCGAAGAAATCGCGAGGATATCCCAAATTGGGATATCCTCCGAAGGCCTGAAGTTCTCAAAAAACGTCGTCGCCTTCACCGAGCAAGGCGTCGCAATGCTCTCCGGCTTGCTCAACAGCCCGCGCGCCGTGCAGGTCAACATCGAGATCATGCGCGCCTTCGTCCGCTTCCGGCAGATGCTGAGCACGCACGTTGACTTCGCCCGCAAACTCAAAGCCCTCGAAAAGAAATACGACGCACAATTCAAAGTCGTTTTCGAAGCCATCAACGAGCTCATGGAACCCGTCGACGAAGAAGACGCGGCCAAAGAGATCGGCTTCCACACGATCATCAAACCGACACCTTCCAAAAAGTAACTACGTCTCACCTCCAACCTATTTTCACCATGGTCGCCGACTCCTCCTCCACCAAGAACATCACTGCTCTCACCCTGCGCGTCTGGCGCCAGGCCGGCCCGGACAAGCCCGGCAAATTCGTCAATTACCAGGCGAAAGATCTAAACCCGAACATGTCGCTTTTCGAGATGCTCGACGTTGTTAACGACGAGCTCACCCTCAAAGGCGAAGAGCCCATCGCGTTTGCCCACGATTGTCGCGAAGGCATCTGTGGCACCTGTTCGCTGGTTATTGATGGCAAGCCGCACGGCCCGCACCGCGGTGTCGCCAGCTGCCAGACTTACATGCGCAGTTTTAAGCAGGACGACGTCATCACGATCGAGCCGTTCCGCGCGAAACCGTTTCCTGTTATCAAGGACTTGATTGTTGATCGCTCCGCATTCGACAAGATCCAGCAAGCCGGTGGCTACGTCAGCGTGCGCACGGGCGCGGCTTGCGATGCGAATGCGATTCCGGTTCCGAAGGACAATGCCGAACTCGCGATGGACGCTGCCGCTTGTATCGGTTGTGGCGCGTGTGTCGCTGCCTGCAAAAACGCCTCGGCCATGCTCTTCGTCGCGGCTAAAGTTTCGCAGTACAGTCTCCTCCCGCAAGGTCAGCCCGAGCGCGATCGCCGCGTACTCGCGATGGTCGGCACGATGGACGACCTCGGTTTCGGTAGCTGCACCAACCAATATGAATGCAGCGCGGCTTGCCCGAAGTTGATCAGCCACGATTTTATCGGCCGCCTGAATCGCGATTATCTCGCGGCATCTTTCCGCAGCGGCTTCACCCAGGCTTCGGTGAACACCAGCGGCGGCGGCTGAGGTTCGGGGAAGTATTTATAACAAAGGCCGCCTTCTCGGGCGGCCTTTGTGTTAGGATCTGGCGGGCGTGAGTTGCGCGACCTTTGAGGTTATTTGACTGGTTCGGCGCGGAGCCAGGCGGAGTCGATTTGACCTTTGGCTTCTGTTGAGCTGTTGGATCGCTCTTCGGAGACCTCCATATGCAGCTTGTTGTCGAGGCGATATGAAATAGATGGAGCGGAACTAGCGCGGAGTTTTTGAATGATGGCGGGTTTCTCGATTTGGAGTTCAGCCTCTCTGTCCACTGCGCCGAGGCGTGGAATGCCTATGGCCTTGGAAATCTCGAAATTTCCAACGTAGTTGCCTTCCAGATACAGTTTGCCGGTGATGCCTCCGATCGCGAGGGGAAAAACATTTTCGTTGGAAAGATGTAGTTTCAGGTTCGCCTTGGACTCGTTTGTGGTGGGGCGGTAGTCCGTAATCGTGATGAGGACGTTCGTGAGCTTCAGCGGCGTGCTGCAAGCGGCCGCTAGAAACAAAAAGATCAACAAGGGGGTGACTTTGAACCAGAGTGATTTCATGCGAAGGCCGAAACACAAACGCTCTGTGTGGTTGACAGCAAGCCTGCGGCGGGGTGTTGCGCGAGTATTGGATGATTGCTGCGCGGGGTGCCGAAAAAACCCTCAGAGACATCGGGCGTCGCGGTGTATTCCGTGAGGAACCGAACCATGCGACGCCCGACATCAAATGAGGACTGGGACCTGTGTTGCCTTGTTATAAATTCCAGCTGTTGGCGGGTTGTTGTAGAGCATTTTGAATAAATACCCTGTTTTTGAATCACGATTTGCTCGGACACCGATTTGGAAATCGGTCGAACAAAGGGGAATTGAAAAAGAACAAACGGATCCTACAGCAGGCATGTATTGCAAATAATTTGCTAAAACAGTAGATTCGGGTCAATCCCATCTTTAGGCGAAAGAGCCTATTTAGTAAATGATCTGCTATAGATCCATTACAGTAAATATCTTACGACAAATTTTTGTCGCCAAAAGGTTACCCAGATTCGGTGTCTACGAACTGTTTTTATCAACATAATTTATGTATTTAGACAGTTCTTCGCGGCGACCGTATGAGTTATTGCAAAAAAAGCGGCGCTTGGGGAGCGCCGCTTTTTCTAGTGAGAAGCGTTTCCCAATTTAGGGAATCTTAAGTTTCATGCCGACCCGAAGGGATGCGGGGTCCTTAAGGGCTGGTTTGTTGGCCTCAAGGATTTCTGTCCAACGGCTCGTGCTGCCATAGTAACGTTTTGCGATCGTGGAAAGCGTGTCTCCAGAGGCAACCGTGTGTACACGAGGGGCTGGTGGGGCGGCCACTGGTTCGGCTGCTGTGGGTTTGCTGGCCGAAGGCCGACTGGGCGTGTTGAGCGCGGTTGGGGGTAGCGAAATGGGCAGGGGCGTAATGACACCGGCCTGGGGCGCGGGCCCCATGAACGCGATGCGGCGTTTCATTTCTGCGTTCTCATAAGCGACGCTGGCGAGCTGGTTTTGAGTTTGGCGGAGTTGCTCACGAACGCCGGAAAGTTGGGTGGCGGCTTCGTTGTTGGCGGCGGCCTTGGTGGTGGCGTTGGAAACCTCCACATTGGCACTTCCCAATCGTTCGGCAAGTTTGGCACGCTCGGCGTCGATGTTGGCGAGCGCGTTTTGGAGACGGTCAATTTCGTTTTGCTGCAACTGGTAGGAGCGCAGGCTTACGTCGAGTTTGACGAGCGATTCGTTGAGTTCTTTTTTTAGTGCTGCGGTCTGGCCGTCGGCTTCCGGCGTTTGGGCGGCAGTCTGAACGGGGGCGGCTTTGGCGGTGGCGAGGGCGAGGGCTGTCTCGGTTTCCTTAAGTCTTGATTGCAGGTCTGTGACTTCTTTGGACTTGGCTTCCAGTTCGGCGTCTTTGTTTGCCTTGGCTGCGTCGGTGTGGGCGGCGGCGAGTTGGGATTTGAGTTCGGTTTGTTCGGCCGTGGCCTTGGACAGAGCGTCGTTAGCCTCGGTTAGGCGTCCTGAGAGCGTATCGATTTGTTTTTGGCTTTCGGTTGCGGCTTTTTCGGCTTGAGCGGCGACCAGCTCTTTTTCTGCGGCAAGTTTTTGGTTAAGCGCAGTCAGCTCGGCATTGGCTTGGTGCTTTGAAGCAAGTTCGGTGTTCGCGTTGGCGGCGACGGAGTTTTGGATGGACGACTGGTTGGAGGCCTCGGCGAGACGGGCCTGGGTTTTGAGGAGTTCGCCATTGATGTCGTTGAGGGCTTTTTCCGAAGCGGCGGTTTTTGCCTCTGCGGCTAGTTCGGTTTGCTTGGCGAGGCCTTGCAGGCGTTGGGTTTCTGCGGTGAGTTTCTGAATCTGCTCATTGAGGTCGGCTACGTTTTGTTTGGCGGAGGCGAGCTCGGTGTTGGCGTTGGCGGCAACAGAGTTTTGGATGGACGACTGGTTGGAGGCCTCGGCAAGACGGGCCTGGGTTTTGAGGAGCTCGCCATTGATGTCGCTGAGGGCTTTTTCCGAAGCGGCGGTTTTAGCCTCTGCGGCTAATTCGGCTTGTTTGACGAGGCCTTGTAGGCGTTGGGTTTCTGCCGTGAGTTTCTGAATCTGCTCGTTGAGGTCGGCTTGGTTTTGTTTGGCGGAGGCGAGCTCGGTGTTGGCGTTGGCGGCAACAGAGTTTTGGATGGACGACTGGTTGGAAGCCTCGGCGAGACGGGCCTGGGTTTTGAGAAGTTCGCCATTGATGTCGCTGAGGGCTTTTTCTGAAGCGGCGGCTTTAGCTTCGGAGGCTGACTCAGTTTGTTTGATGAGGCTTTGCAGACGTTGGGTTTCTGCGGTGAGTTTTTGAATCTGGTCGTTGAGGTCGGCCAGGTTCTGTTTGGCGGTGGCAAGTTGAACAGCGGTCGTTTCTGCTTTGGCGAGCGAGGTCTCGGCGGTGGCGAGCTTTGTTTTGGTGGCAGCTAGTTCGGCGTTTAGGGCGCTGTTGTCAGGGGCGACCGGGGCGACGACAATGGGCGTCGAGGCGACAGGGGATTTGGCGGTGTCAGATGTATTTGCAGCGGCGATAATGACCGGCGATTTAGGAGCGGCGAGTTCGGCACGGCGTTTTTCGAGGAGTTTTTTGCCTTCGCTCAGTTGATCCGGGGTCAGCTGGTTGGAAACGATCATCAGGGCTTTGCCAGGGGCGCCATTTTCGGCGGCGAGGCTGAACCAGACGTAGGCTTCGAGGATGTTGCCGATGGGTTCTTGTGGGTCGGCGTAGGTGAGGCCGAGGTTGTATTGCGCGATTCCGTTGCCAGCCTCGGCCTTGGTGCGGAGGTCGGCCAGCATTTCCTTGGAGATGGCGAACGCCGATGCGGAGATCAGCGTGATGGCAAGCGTGCAGGCGAGGAGGCGTTTAAACGAGCGAAGTATGTTCATGCCGGGGTTCGATTGGGCGGCACTATGGGGAAGATGCAGGCGTTTTCAAAGCGGCAAATACTTAAATCGCCAAAAAAACCGGCGAGCGCCATGAAGGTGCGGCCGGTTGGATTGCGCTTGATGGCGCGTGACGCGCGGATGCTCTAGTTTTTCTCAGCGACTTGAAGGGCTTCCTCGGTGTTGGTTTCTTCGTTTTTCGGATCTGCGAAAAGGTTACGGATGTTCTCGAGGATTGTGATAATTTCGGGGCGGCCGGCCGCGAAGAGCAGGGTGTGGATTTGGTCGATGGAGAGATGCTCGGCTAACACGGTGTCGGCGAGGAGCTGGGCGGCTTCCCGCCCGGTGGCGCGATAGGTTGCGATTGAGCGGCGTATCTCGGCGGGGTTGCGGTCGGAGGAAAGATCGATGCCGCTGATCGATTCAATCCAAAGGAGCGCGATACTTTTGAGTTCAACGGAGTCGCGGTCGTAGCCGAGCACGCTCATCAATTCGGCGATGGTTTTGAATTTTACGGGACGGCCGCCTTCGACGTTGATGACGGTATTGCGGTGGCAGTTGGCTTTCTGGGCGAGTCCTTCGTGTGACAATCCCTTTGCTTCCCTGAGGGTGCGAAAGAGCTGGGTGTAATGCATGATTGGCGGAGGTGAGTTGTTGGGGTATTATCTGAACTGAGGACCTGGAATCGGGTGTCGGTGGCTCTTGCACGTTTCGAGGCAGGACATGCGCCTTGATGTTGGTGCAGTGGCTTGGTTGGTAAAAAGCTCTGTGCCAAGCGCACGAAGTCTTCTGCGTTTGGTTCTTCGAAAATTGTCTATTGAAAAATCGTTCGTCAATGAGGGAAGGGATATCTGTAGCGAAAATTTGGTTACACGGATGTGAATTTTTTATTCGCATTGGTTGTGGTCGTTGATTGCGGGGGATATCTTTGGTGCACGCGCTTTTTGTCGAGATGATCGGCGGGCATGCTGGGAAGGTGCGTTTATTTTGGGTAATATTTTGAGTCGTCTTGGGATTCGGGCAGGGAAGGCTTGCAGAGCAGGTCCGGGTCATATCTGGTTTTGGCGTGGAGACTCCCAGCCTGCCACTGCCCCAGGAAAATTGAAGCCAAGCCCATCCCTTGAAAATTCTCACCGTAGACGACGATCAGGTTTCCCGAAAAATCCTTGTGCAGGCGTTGCACCGGCTTGGCCATGAAACGGCGGAAGCTTCTGATGGTGTCGAGGCGTTGCGCATTATTGCGCAAGAACCTGTACGGGTGATTGTGAGCGACTGGCTTATGCCCGGGATGGATGGGTTGGAGTTGTGTCATCGTATCCGTTCGTTGGTGAACGCTGAGTACACTTATTTTATTCTGCTCACGAGTCGTGAGGCGGATTCGAGCAATCAGCGTGAGGCGATCGAGGCGGGGGTGGACGATTTTCTTACCAAGCCGCTGGATTTGCAGGAGCTTTGGATGCGTCTACGGGTTTCGGAACGTATCCTAAAGTTCACGACACAGGTTCGCCAGCTTGAGGCATTTCTTCCCATTTGTTCGTACTGCAAGAAGGTGCGTGACGACCAAAATTATTGGCAGCAGATCGAAGGGTACATCAATGAACGCACGGGGAGTGAGTTTAGCCATTCGATTTGTCCGGATTGTTATCAACGGGTGATTGTTCCCGAGTTGGAGCAGCTGCGTGCGAGCAGCCCGGTTGCCCTGAAACCCAAGGTGGATCCTGCCCGGTAGTTACCGGTTTTAGTCGGTACGAAACGGTTGTTGATATAATTTTATGGATGTCGCCCAGCAAATGGCCCGTTTGGAGGAGCGTCTCGCCTGGCTCCAGCGTCACGTGGCGGAGCAGGACAAGGCCATGCTCGAGATGAGCGAAGACATCACGCGCTTGCGCCGGGAGCTGCTCGTTCTGCGCGATCGGATGCCGTCCGGGGGGCTTTCATCTGAATCGGATAATTCCGCTGACGAGCGGCCGCCGCATTACTGAGTGACCGGTTTTGGCCGGGAAGGCCGATCAGGCCGGAGCTTACTGGCCAACGGCGCCGGCGAGCTGGGCGAGGAGTTTTTCGACCGATTTGGCGCCAGCGACTGTTTCGGCGACCTCGATCGGTTTGCGACCGTTGAGAGCCGGGGCATAGGCGCTGACCCACTGGACGGCCGCTGGTTCATTGCCGCCGCATAGCGCTAGGGCGCGGTTGAAAATAGTTTCGACCTGGCGGAAACTGGCTAAAAATTCGACTCTCACGACTTCCTCGCCGCCCCGACCGCGTCGCATCTTGCTGGCGGAGACGCCGCTTAAGCGTTCGCATTGTTCGGGTGACATGCCTATCTGGCGTCCGACCCGGAAAAGATCTTTCGCGGTCATGCCGTCGACAAAACGTGACGGGGCAACGGGTGCGTCGGCGGTCTTTTTGGCGGTCTTTTTGGCAGTAGGCATTTGCTTAACGTGTGGCCTTCCCGTGGATGGGGTCAAGCGCGCGGGCGATTGAAGCCGCGCTTCTTCATCGGACCAACGCAGCTTTTACACGCGGAGACTTGCGAAATGAGTTTTCAGCCCGCATCTGAGTTGTTTTAACTGAGTTTTCCCAACCATGAAAAAAGACGCCGTACTCACCAAGATTAAGAACGAAAAGGTCATTGCACTGATCCGCGCCGACAGTCCGGATGGTCTGCTCGAATGCGCCAAGGCCCTCGCGGCCGGCGGACTGACCAGCATCGAACTGACCATGACCACGCCTGGTGCGATTCGCATGCTTGAAAAAGCCAGTGCGGAAATGCCTGAGTTTACTTTTGGTCTCGGTACCGTGCTCGACGGCGAAACGGCTCGCGCGGGCATTCTTGCCGGCGCGAAGTTTATCGTCACTCCGGCTTTTCGCCCGGAGGTCATTGAAATGTGCCATCGTTACTCGATTCCGATCATGAGCGGTGCGTTCACGCCGACTGAAGTGATCAACACTTGGGATGCAGGCGTCGATGCCGTGAAGATTTTCCCTGCTGAATTTTTTGGCCCCGCCTACATCAAAGCGGTAAAAGCTCCATTCCCGCAGATCGAGGTCGTTCCTACGGGTGGCGTGAATGATAAGAATGTGGGCGAGTTCCTAAAGGCTGGTGCGTTTGCGACGGCTGCAGGCAGTTCGCTCGTGGATGCCAAGTCATTCAAAGAAAAGAACTGGGCTGCCATCACGGCGAAGGCCAAGGCCTTTGCCGATGCCGTTCTTGCGGCGAAGTAATCGCCAGGGCTAAAATCACTCAACCATTTGCCTCCTCCAAGCAGGACCGGAATCGGTCCTGCTTTTTTGTTGCAGGTCCTGGTGCTTAACTTTCCAGGAATTTAGCGATGTCGGGCAGGACTTTGATGCGGTGGCCGCCAGCGAGACGTTCCATGTAGGGATCCTCGGCTTGTGTGACTTCGGTTTCCTCTTCTTCGACCTTGCCGGGTTCGTCGCCATCGCCTTCGCCCATTTCGACGTCGTCTTCGGCATCAACGCCGTCGACCAGCCATTCGGGTTCGTCGAAGTAGTGTGACATGCGGCGTGGTTGTGGATCGATAATGAGTGCCGGGTTTTTCACATGACCGCCTTTCACGAATTCAAACAGGCAGGGGAAAAATTGGTCCTTAAAACGGTTTTGGAAATCCGAGAGCCACTTGTTGGCGACGCCTTCGCGTTGGGCCAGCAGCACAATATCCGAAAAATGGATACACGCTTCGTACCAGGCGATGAGCGATTTATGTTTTTCGCCGAGCTGGCAGTTGACGACGGTGAGTACGCGGCCGAGTTCGCCACCGTTGGCGTCGATCCAAGGTTTGAAGGCCTCGATCTGGTCGACGGGGTTACTGTGGCCTTCGGTCACGACGAAGACATGGGTTGCACTGTCGGCGAGCGCGTCGTCGGGGGCAGCGATGATGCCGTCGGTCCAGGTCCAACGTTTCATTAAGCCGAGCTTTGTGTCGTGTTCACTTGGTGCCTCGCTGGTCGCAAGCAGGACAACGGTTTTGTCGGACTCGCCTACGCCATCCAGCAGGTCGACGAGGACTTCGCGGCGGCCGGAGCCGGCGGCGCCAAGGATTAAATAAACGAGAGGCTTTTCTTCGGATTCAGTCATGCGTGACGGGTCTGAGTTTGGGGCCGAGCAGGACTCAAAAGGTGAAGGTTTGGTTTTGTGCGCTCTGGCGCATCCAGTGGTCGACCAGCACGAGCGCGGTCATCGCTTCGACGATGGGCACGGCGCGAGGCAGCACGCAGGCGTCGTGGCGGCCTTTGCCCATGAGCTCGGTTTCGTGGCCATGGATATCGACCGTTTTTTGTGACTGGAGAATGGTTGCTGTCGGTTTGAAGGCGACGCGGAAAACGAGTTCTTCGCCGGTGCTGATGCCGCCGAGGACGCCGCCCGCGCGGTTGCTTGCGGTGCGGGTCTGGCCGTCGCGGATGACGAACAAGTCGTTATGTTCCGAGCCTTTTAGGAGCGTGCCGTTGAAACCGCTGCCAATTTCAAAACCTTTCGTTGCCGGCAAAGAGAGCATCGCCTTGGCGAGGTCTGCTTCGAGCCGGTCAAACACCGGTTCGCCGAGGCCAGCCTGGAGTCCGCGCACACGGCATTCGATGATGCCGCCGACCGAGTCGCCATCGGCACGCACGGCTTTGATGCGTTCGATCATTTTGGCGGCAGTGGCTGGGT
>JAYTWC010000397.1:0-4033 GCA_043743635.1 Verrucomicrobiota bacterium
GAGAGAGGAATCAGCTGCTTCAATAATTTAAACGAACCTTTACTCAGCGTCTCCGTCCAAAAATCGGCAAGCAGATGATGATGGAAAAGCGCGAGCGCAAGTTTCTCCTCCTGAAACGCACGCATCGGCGGCACGATTGCCAGTTCATCCGCCTGCCACGATTCAAAAATAAATTTTGCCGTGCGAATATTCGCCAAGTCGAACAACTCAAAAAACCGATAAAGTACGTCTATCTTCTCAGGGTTTCCGTCGACATCGAAACACAACGTGCTGCCGAGCGGAAACAGATCATCGGGATCGAGACAATATACCCGTTTGCCCTGAAGCTGCAGCTGCTCGGCGAGCCAATGCATTTCCGGCCGATAAGTTGCAGCCTCATCGCTCACCACGAGCGCGATCAAGGGATTGCGCAGATCCGGACGTTGCGCAGCAATCGAATCATAGAAATTGCGAATCATCTCATCGCCCGCGCCGATAACCTCCAGATCCGACGTCTCTCCTTCAAAACCGTAAAGTCGATTCAGAAATGCCGTCAGCCCGATTCCGCCCGGAACCGAATCCAGCTCGGTCATGACAAAACCTTGCGCCGTCAGCAATAAGTCCGGACGCAGCACCATTGGGTACGCCCCGCGATTTTTAGGATCGCGCGCATGCCGAACCAATTCAGCTGGTTTCCCTCTGTCAAGATAGTCGGCCACCCACGGCGCGAGCAACGGCTTGTTGCGCAGAAGGTTTTTCCCCGAGAACGAGCGCGTGTAGAGCGTCTCCAACACCTGGTGATATTCAAGACAGGCTGCCCCGATCGCCTGAAGCTGGGCGTGCTGATCCTCCGTCAGCGCCCACGCCACGGGCGAAACCTGCCAGGTTTTATCCTCGAAAAGCGGTTGCGACGCCAACGAAGCCCGAATTGATGCGTAGGAAAGCTCAGCCATGATACAATTATCGAAAAACCATAACCATTGTTTACTCTACCCGCAACACATAGCCGCGCAGATATTCACTCTCCGGCATCGTGATCAGCACCGGATGATCCGCCGGTTGATGGCAAAACTCCACGATATGCACGCGACGTTTCGCGTCAGCCGCCGCCGCCGCCAGCACCTGGCGCAACTCGGCGTCCTGCATGTGGTGCGAGCACGTGTAAGTCGCAAGAATGCCACCGGGCGTGAGTGATTTCAGAGCGCGCAAGTTGATCTCTTTGTATCCGCGCAGCGCACCTTCCAGCGCGCTCTTCGATTTCGCAAACGGCGGCGGGTCGAGCACGATGAGATCCCATTTCGAGTCAGCGCGTTCGGGCGCGTTGAAATAATCAAAAACATTCGCCACCTGGAAATCTGCCTTCACGCGATTGCGCTCAGCATTGCGTTTCGCTTGCGCAATAGCGTCGTCCGCACTGTCGAGGCCGAGCACACTGGCCGCACCGGCCCGTGCGGCATGCAAGGCAAACGAGCCTTGGTTGCAAAACGCGTCGAGCACACGGCGGCCTGAAGCATACTTCGCCACCAAGGCGTGTTGCGCGCATTGATCGAGGTAAAAACCGGTTTTCTGCCCACCGAGTAAATCCGTCCAGTAGTCGAAGCCACCAACCGTCAGCCAGCGTGGCTCCCACGCCTTACCCGAGAAAGTCGATACCTCCAACGGCAGGCCTTCCAGCCGACGGATGTGCGCATCATTGCGGAAAACGATGTCGGCCGGCTTCACGGTTTCGCTCAACAAACGTGCGACTAAGTCGCGACGTTTTTCCATGGCCAGCGTCTGAATCTGCAACACCACGGTATCGCCAAATTGATCAGCCACCACGCCCGGAAGATCGTCCGACTCGGACCAGATCAGGCGGCGCGTATTCGACATTCCACTACGACGCCCCACGGCCCGCTCGATGGCTCCGCGCAAGAACGCCTCATCCAGCTCCGCACGATCCCGGCTGAAACGCCGCCAGCAGATCTGCGATTTGCTGTTATAAATGCCACTGCCTATGAAACGCCCTGTGCGGTCGCGACACTCGACGACCTCGCCGTCATGTTCAACCGGAAGCAGCGCTTCGACTTCGTTGGCAAACACCCACGGATGACCCGCGAGAACACGCGCTTTGACGTTGGCTTTGAGTTTTAGAGATGCAGGCATTCCCGCATCATCACGCGGAAGGCCAAGGGTAGAAGCCTAAAAACACCAACCGCGCTCAAAGCGTGGTCAGTCGGTAATGCAATTCACCGTTTTCGTCCTCAAACCACACATATTTGTCTCTCAACGCCAGGAATACCAAGCAGACACCTGTAACGTAAAACGAAGCTAGAAATGCGATCGCGAGAACCATGATGGGGTGGGTTTCTGCAAAAGAAGTAGCATAGATGTACCCGAAAATCTACGGATGATTTCAAAAAAACTTCAGTATCTTCGCGACATACTTGCATTTAGACCATAGCTCGCCTTTCCCGAACCTGCCCGGAATTTTCCTGAATCTCATTCAAGTAACACCTGTGACATATAAAACACCTCGCAAGTAACGTCTCCCTCGAAGGGCAAATACGCTTTACGCCATTTGCCTGCGCCCAAAAATTTGTGTGGTACGCCGCCGTCCGCCCGGTAGCTTGGGTTTTTTTCTCATGTTGCCAGCCGCCGAAATCGCACGCCGTCGCACCTTCGCGATCATCTCACATCCTGACGCGGGTAAAACCACGCTCACGGAAAAATTCCTGCTTTACGGCAACGCCATCCACCTCGCCGGCTCTGTAACCGCACGCAAGAACCAACGCGCCACCGCCTCCGACTGGATGGAGCTCGAAAAGCAACGCGGCATCTCCATCAGCTCGACCGTCCTCCAATTCGACTACTCCGGTTACGCCGTTAACCTCCTCGACACCCCCGGCCACAAAGACTTTTCCGAAGACACTTATCGCGTCCTCACCGCCGTGGACGCCGCGCTCATGGTGATCGACGCCGCCAAGGGCGTGGAAACGCAAACGCGCAAACTCTTCGAAGTCTGCCGTCGCCGCGGCGTGCCGATTTTCACGTTCATGAACAAGTGCGACCGCCCCACGCTCAACGGGCTCGCGCTGCTCGACGAACTCGAAAACGTCCTCGGTCTGCAATGCTCGCCCGTCATCTGGCCGCTCGGTAATGGTCCATCTTTCCGCGGCGTTTTCGACCGGCGTACGAAACAGGTTCATCTTTTCGAACGCGTCCCCGGCGGCGCCTACGAAGCGCCCGTGCAAGTCGCCTCGCTCGACGATCCGATCGTGCGTGAACGCCTCGACGACTACACGTTCAACGAAGTCAAAGAACAACTAGAGATGTTAGATGGTGCCGGTCACGCGTACAACCTCGACGCTGTGCGCGCCGGCCAGCAGACGCCCGTCTATTTCGGGAGCGCGGTTAACAATTTCGGCATTCAACTCCTGCTCGACGGTTTCCTCAACGATTCCATCCCGCCAACTTCCCGTCGCTCGGTCACCGTCGCCATGCCCGGCTCGCCGATCGCCTCTGAAACGCGCGAAATCCCCATCACGCACGAAAAGTTCTCCGGCTTCGTTTTCAAAATCCAGGCCAACATGGACCCGAAACACCGCGACCGCATCGCTTTCCTGCGCGTGTGCTCCGGCAAATTCGAGCGCGACATGATGGTCACGCACCAGCGCACGGGCAAAACCATGCGCCTATCGTCTTCGCATAAACTCTTCGGCCAGGAACGCGAAACCGTCGACGAAGCCTGGCCGGGCGACGTGATCGGCCTTGTCGGTCACAGCGAGTTCGGCATCGGCGACACGTTGACTGAGGACAAAACCATCGTCTTTGACGAAATCCCGCGCTTTCCGCCCGAGGTTTACACGTACATCTCGAACCCCAACTCATCCGACGCGAAAAAATACCGCGCCGGTCTCGAACAACTCTTGCAAGAGGGCGTCGTGCAATCCTTCACCCCCCGCAACGCCCCGCCCGGCTCGACACTCCTCGCCGCCGTCGGCCCGCTGCAATTCGAAGTCGTTCAATACCGCCTCGAAGCCGAGTACGGTGCCGAGTCGCGCCTCGAAGCCTC
>JAYTWC010000398.1:0-5342 GCA_043743635.1 Verrucomicrobiota bacterium
CGCTGCAATTCCTTCTGCTCCGTCAAATGAACGATGATGCGGCTGAGCACATCATTCAAACTGCCCGTCGCTTCGCCGGCCTGAATGAGGTTGATGTTCGCATTATCGAATACCACCGGGAAATCACCCATCGCCTGCGAAAGCGATGAGCCTTCCCCCAACCGTTCCCAAAGACCAATACAGAGCGTGCGCAACATCGGATCCTGCAGGCGCACGGAGAGCAGACGCACCGATTCGCCCGCCGACATGCCGCTCGAAGTCAGATCATGCAATGCCTCAAAAAACGGGAGGCGTTCGCGTCGCGAGAGTCTGGCGATGAGGCCTTTTCGCCGTGCCTTGCGTTCGAAGGCGGTGTTGCTGGCCGGTTTGGCTGCCACTTTTCCACCGGCGGCAACCGGACGCGCCCCACCTTGTGTCTCTTCCACTTGGATCGGTTGGAGACCGCGTGCTGCGAGAACGCGCAACGCTTCCTTCCGGCTGGCCGCCTCCAGGGTAGCCTGCACGTTTTGACCCGAACGGTCGCGAGCGGTGAATGAGAATTTTGGCATGACCGGAGGAGGATTACTTCTCCGCGACGGTGATCACGCGCAGGACTTCGTCGAGCGTGGTGAAGCCGGCCTTGACCTTTTGCCAGCCGGACTGCCCGAGGGTGCGCATACCATTCCTGCGCGCGCATTCATCGAGGGTGCGTGTGCTTTCGCGTTTGAGCACGAGTTCATGCATCTCGTCATTGAGCCGGAAAATTTCAAAGAGACCAATGCGTCCCTTGTAACCAGTGCCACGGCAGCGGTCGCAGCCCACCGGAGTTTTGAGCGCTTCGATAAGTTCGGCTTCGGCCGCGTCGCAGCCGAGAATCGAAAGACTTTCACGAAGCTTAACTCTATTAACGGGTGTCGATTTCGCGCACTCCGAACAGAGACGGCGCACGAGACGTTGTGCGATGACGAGCTCGATGGCCGAGGCGACGAGGAAAGGCTCGATGCCCATGTCGACCAGACGCGTGATGGCGCCGGGCGCATCATTTGTGTGCAACGTGGAAAAAACCAAGTGACCGGTTAGAGAAGCGCGGATCGCGATTTCGGCGGTGTCCTTGTCGCGGATTTCACCCACCATGATGACATCCGGATCCTGGCGGAGCACGTGGCGCAGCGCATCGGCGAAGGCGAGACCGATTTCAGGCCGCACCTGCATCTGAACGACGCCGGGGACTTCGTATTCGATTGGATCCTCGATCGTGATAATGCGCAAGTCAGTCGAGTTGATCTTGCGCAGAAAGGCGTTGAGCGAGGTCGATTTACCCGAACCAGTCGGACCCGTCACAAGGATGATGCCGTGCGGATAATCCAGGATTTCAATAATCTGCGCCTGCTCCTCAGCGCTCATCCCGAGCCGATCCATTGAATAGGCTTCTTTCTTTTTGTTAAGCAAACGAAGGCTGACGCTCTCGGCGTAGATCGTCGGAATGGTGGACACGCGAATATCGAGCGCAGCACCCTCGGCTTTGAAGTTGATACGTCCATCCTGCGGCAGGCGTTTTTCCGAGATGTTCAACTTCGCCATGATCTTCACGCGCGAGATGATCGCATCCTGAAAGCGAAGGAGATTTTCCGGCACGGGCACGGAAACGAGAAGACCGTCAACCCGGTAACGAATGCGAAGCTGGCCTTCCTGCGGTTCGAAATGAATATCGGTCGCTTCATCGGCAACCGCCTGCGAAATCACCTCGGTCACAAAGCGTACGACGGCGGCCTCTTCATCGACCTCGGCCTCTGCTTGCAAGGCGGTTTCAGGCGCAACATAGCCTTCGTCGGAACCTTCCAAACTGCCAGAGCCAACACCAAAATGTTGCAGGATGAGCTGATGAATTTTCTCGGGCACACCGAGATACCAAGTGATCGGGCGTGGCGTGAACGTGCGGATCCAGTCGATAATAATGTCATCGGGCGGCCAGGCTGTGGCGAGACTGAGCGGCGCCGTAGGAAGAATGTCTGGTTCTTCTCCATCGACCGCCGTAAGCGTGTTAGCGTGCTTGATCGGCACGAGTTGATAATCGTGAACGAGACGCGCGGGGAAAAGTCCGAGCGAAGGTTTGTCTGCTTCGAGATTGGATGCGGTTTCGAGACCGCAGAGCGCGGCGAGAGAAGCGAGCGCCTCGGGCTCGGAAGTGCCAAGCAGCGGCGTCAAGACCTTCACCCGCTGACCACGCGGCGCTTCGTAAATAGTTTGGCACTGCTCGACGGTCAGGTGCTTGGCCAGTTGCGTGGCGAGCGTGGAGTCAGGAGAGGTGGCGGGCATCGCGATTGCTCGATAGGACGTGGATGGGGAGTCGACTGAGGCGGAGTCGCTCCGGTTCAAGGAATCTTGATGAGCTTCTTGGAAAGCGGCGTCTTCGGCGGCACGTAGTTCGGATCGAGCGCTTGGCGGATCGCACCGGGATCGGGCATCGCGTCGATACGTTTCATCGCTTCGACATTGTCGGCCGGCGTGTTAGCCAAAACCGTGGGTCGGATAAACACAACGAGTTCAGAGCGGTTCTTCTTCCGGGTACGAGCACCGAGTAAATCACCAATCCACGGGATAGGTCCAAGACGCGTAGTGCTATGGGTGTTATTTTCTTTTTGCATTCCGGCGAGCACGATGATTTCACCCGATTTGACGGTGATGAACGAATTAGTGTCGCGTTTGCCTATAATGTATTGGTCATTGCCGTCCAACTTGGTTGTTCCCGTAACGTCGCTAATGGTCTGTTTGATATCGAGTTGAACCGATCCGTCGTTGCCAATGAGTGGCTTAACCGTGATCTTGGTACCGATTTCCAGCTGCGTGACGGATGAGCTTCTTGAGAGATCCCCCGAGGTGTTGGACGTCCCGCCTGTGGTGGTACCGGTGACAACCGGACGAGTTTCGCCAAAGAAGAGTATTGCCTCTTTATTATGGGTAGTGGTGATCGCGGGCTGCGAGAGAATGGTGCTGTTTCCTTTGCGTGGCGTAGCAGTGAGCGAGACAATACCGACGAGCGAAAAGCTGCCGGCTGTCGCGGCATAACCACTTGTCATGCCAAACGGGCCTCCATGGGCAGCCGTATCTGCTGTCGTGCCGTAGAAGGGTTGCGAGTTTAAACTGGAGCCCACCGTCATTCCTGAGGCGCTCCCGTTGATGCCGATCAGTTTATTGCCCGCAACGTCCAGGCCTAACGCGCTAATACCGGAACTCGCTTCATCACTCAAGGTCACTTCGGCGATCACGACTTCGATGCGCACCTGGGCGAGCACGACGTCGATTTTCTCGACCAAGTCCCGAATCAAACGGAGATCATCAACGGTGCCATTAACCACAACGGCGTTGCTGCGATCATCGGCGATGATGGTGACGAGACTGCTAAATTGCGACGAGCCGGTTTCGCCCACGGCTCCTGCGACGACGGCGGCAACGGGCGTTGGAACTGGCGGCTGGTTTGGCTGGGCAGGTTGCGCACCAGTGCCGGGCTGAACGGAGCCGGAGGTTTGCGCGGCCTTGGTCTGACCGGAAACCAGCGTGCTCAGAAGTGTGGCGACGTCTTTGGCGGTGGCGTGTTTTAGCGGCAGGACTTCGGTGCGGGTGTTGGGATCAGACTTAACGTCGAGTTTACCAATCAGGTCGTCGAAAAACTTATACTGGCGCGGATCCGCGATGAGAATGACCTGATTCGTGCGGTCGTCGGGCGTGTAACTGGTGGCGGAGCCGAGCTGGAGTTGCAACGGCCCTTGGAACATCGTGCGGAGCTTGGTCACCACATCACTAGCCTTGGCAAAATGGATGCTATAAAACTTCGGCGAGAGATTAGCGGTAAGCGGTTGGTCGAGCTTTTGCATGAGCAGCTCGATGCGCTGGATCGTCGTGATGGAGTCGGTCAGCAGCGCGGCGTTGTTCTTGTCGAAAACGACGGGTTGGCTAACGTTCGTGTTGAACAAGGCCGCGATCTGCGGGAGAAATTCACTGACCCGCAAGAATTGGAGCTGGAAGAGTTTCGTTACGATCTGACCGCTCGGGGGCAAGTCGAGCGACGATCCTTCAATGATCTCAGGGCTCTCCAGACGGACATTTTGCAGAGGGACAACTTTTAAGAACTTGTCGCCCATGCGAACAAGTCCGATCTGGTTGAGATTGAGGAGCGTCTCGATCGCGCGGAGGGCATCGGACTTCGGCATCGGCTCGCGCGTCGTGAGAGTGAACAACGGCGTGGGCAAGGCCTGCGGCCGAAGAATGGTGCGACCAGTCCAGTTTTCAAGCAGGTCAAGGACGAGCTCAAGCGGGGCATCGCGGAGCTTGAGCGGGAGAACCAGCTCCTCAGGAGCGGCAGGAGTGGCGACCGCAGGCGGCCGTGCCGGTCCAGCGAGATTCTCGGTCGGCGTCTGGGCTGCAAGAGGAACGATGCTACCAGCGGCGAGAGCCAGTAACCACACTCGGAGGGGGCGCAGTGTCATAAGATGGTCGAAAAGGTACGTGGTGTGAACTTGCTACGATGAATCAGATGTTAATCCCGTCCGCTTGTAAACGGCGTTATGGCGTGCAGTGCCGGATGTTGAGATTCGAAAGGTTTCAGACGAAGACACAACCTCAGACGCAAAACCACGGGCTAAGTTGCATGATTTTGACACTTGCGAGCGCGGGCCCATCCGCCAAATCTGCCCAAACGATGCCCAACCAATTTGGCAAACTCTTCTCGATCTCGACGTGGGGCGAAAGCCATGGCGGCGGCGTGGGTGTGGTCATCGACGGTTGCCCTCCAAAACTGCCGATCACCGCCGAAGAAATCCAAGTCGAGCTCGACCGGCGCCGCCCGGGTCAAAGTGACATCGTTACGCCACGCAAAGAAGAAGACCGCGTGGAGATTCTCTCCGGTGTTTTCGAAGGTCGCACGACGGGCACGCCCATCGGCATGCTCGTGCGCAACACCGATCAGCGTCCCGGCGCCTACGACGAAATGCGCGAAAAACTTCGCCCGTCACACGCGGATTTCACTTATCAGGCAAAATATGGTTTGCGCGATCATCGCGGCGGCGGTCGCAGTTCCGCGCGCGAAACCATCGGACGCGTGGCCGCCGGAGCGATTGCAAAAAAAATCCTCGCGCTGGCCAACCCGGCACAACCGGTGGAAATCCGCGCTTTCGTCACTCGCGTGCATGACATCGAAATGCCCGCCGTTGCACTGGCGAACTTCCCCTCGCTCGCCGAAGTCGAGGCGACCGCCGTACGTTGTCCCGACCCAGCCACTGCCGCCAAAATGATCGAACGCATCAAAGCCGTGCGTGCCGATGGCGACTCGGTCGGCGGCATCATCGAATGCCGTGTGCGCGGACTCC
>JAYTWC010000399.1:0-1603 GCA_043743635.1 Verrucomicrobiota bacterium
CGGGCCATCGCAAGCTACAAAAAAACTCAACTATCCGTTTACGATCTTGGAATTCCGCGAAAACGATGCGATGCCTACACCGTTGCAGTCCGTCAGTTCTTAAACATGTCCCAGAGCCTTCCAACCGAGTTTAAGCAACCCACGCCCGCCCCCAAAGCTGCGGGGTCGTTCAGCGCACTGTGGTCGCGCCTAAACCTGGCCGAACACCTCAAAATGTCCGTGCCCGCCCGGAAAATCGTGCTGCTGCCTGACTCCCATTTTTTCTGCCGCGCCGTCCCGATCACCGAAACCGACAAACCCGCCGAAATCGCGGCCCAAGTTGAACTCGCCCTCGAAGGAATGTCGCCCTTCCCGCCTGCGCAAATGTACCACGGGCATTTCTGGAAACCCGGCGCCAAACATGCCTGCGTCTTCGCCGCGTACCGCAAACGTTTCACCGCCGAACAAGTCGAAACCTGGTCCGACGCCGAAGCCGTTCTTCCCACTTTCGCCTCGATGCTCGGCGCCTCAGCCAAGCACCCCATCACCTTGCTCCTCTGGTCGGAAAAAAGCCTGACCGCCATCAACTGGAGCAATATGGGCGATGCGCCCGAATCAATCGTCTCGCGCGAACTTCCGCCCGAACCAACCGACGCCAACCGGGAAACCCTCCGGACCGCCGTGCTGCAGGAATGCGGCTTCGTGCCAGGCGTTCCCGTTTTCGGATCCACGGGCGCCGTCATCCCCGAAGCCGCGCCTCACCAGTCCGGCGAAACCCGAACCATTCTCGAACCTACAACCGCACCCAAATTCGACGACGCGGCCAGAGGCGACGAATTCAAATTCCACTGCTCTCCACTGGCCACCAAGTTCACGCGCGAGGAACTCGACGTGCTCGACGTCCGCGACAAAGAAGAGCTCGCCAGCCGCCGCCGCGCCCGCGCCCGCGACCTCCTGCTTTGGCGCATTTTACTGGGTTGCTTCGCCGCCATCGTGCTCGCCGCCGTACTCGATTTGAGTCTGATCGGCACCCGGCTCTGGCAAAAAGCCCGCACCATCCAAGTCGAACGCCAGGAGCCCTACGTTACAAAAATCCTGATCGCGAAGAACCTTTCCCTTCGCGTCGAAGAACGCTCCACCAAGCGCATGCGGCCGTTCGATATGATCAAAAAGATCGCGGAGAAAAAACCGAACACCACCACCTTTATCAGCGCAACCGTTACCACGCCCAACTTCTACACAGTCGATATCACCGCGCAAACCGCCAACTCAACCGACATCGACAATTTCCGTTCAGCACTGAGCGCCAGCCCCTGGTGTGAAAGCGTCGACTTCCCCGCCAAAGACTCTCGCCTCGCCAACGGCCTCTCCAATTTCCGCGTCATTGTTACTTTCAAGTCGAACGCCTTCATAACCGACCCGTAACCATGAAAGCCTTTTTTTTAAGCCGACTCTTCCGCGAAAAGATCCTGCTCCTCGCATTGATCCTGATGGCGGCCGCCACCTGGCTCCTCAGCGCCACCCACCGCACCGCTCGTTTCTGGAGCCAGTTCCGCGAAACCTCCATCGTGCTCCAGGGACAAAGCGAGCTTCTCGCCCAACAAGCCCAGGTCGAAGCCGATGC
>JAYTWC010000400.1:0-3543 GCA_043743635.1 Verrucomicrobiota bacterium
ACGCAACCGTCGCCGAATAGTTAGTATTAATTACAACTGCCATGATGGTATCTTTCCTTGATGAGTGCGACGTCCGTCGTCGCCACGGGCCCAGAGAATGAGCGCGGACCGCGCCGTCGGAGCAAACGCTCCAAAATTGTCACCCTGCGAGGGGCGAACTGACTGCTAGTGGTAATAAGGAACGACCGGTCTATCGGACCAAGCGAAGCATTTTTTGGCGAAATGCCCCCGACCGGGTAATCAATGTTCTGATTCTAGGGTGCTCCCCTTAGCTCAATAAGCTGCCCGGCAATTCGGATTGGCTTACCAGAGAATCTAAGAGCGAACCGACCTAGCGCTTTGAAGTAATTATTGGAGGAGTTTCAATGCGATCTGTGCACTCGAATTAGCCTGCGTCAGCATGGAAGTGCCTGCCTGGACCAACGTGTTCCATCGAGCTAACTGGGTCGATTCTGAGGCTACGTCCACATCGATGATGCGGCTATTAGCTGCCTCAAGGTTGCTCTTGTTGATAGTGAGCAGTTCGGAGGCAAACGTCAGGCGGCTCTGTTCAGCACCATTGACGGCACGGAAGGTCGCGACGTTTTGGATCGCACCCGTAATCGTGCTCAAGACCAGACCCGTGTTGGCCAGCGTGGTCATGCCAGCCAGAGTAAGTGCGCCGATGCCCGTGGCTGTACTAATCAGATCACGGCCAGCGATCGAAACTGCTGCTGCCGTACTGCCGTCCTCAGTCACGGCGACCGAAAGATTATTGGTGCCAAAAATGGCCACGCCGTTAAACTTTTCTGTCGTTAACGCAGTTAACTGCGCCTGCAACGACACGAATTCCGAATCGTAATTCGATAGATCAGACGTGTTTTTGGTGGGATCGTTATAGAGCGTTTTCAGCTCGCTGATACGCTCGAGAACTTTGCCTGTAACTTTGAGCACACCATCCTGCGTTTGCAGGTAGGAAACGGCATTACCGATGTTCGCCAGAGCTGCGCCTTGGCGTTTGGCCGCTGCGGCCAGTTTCATTGATACTGCCAAACCACCGGCATCGTCGGCTGGTGAAACAATTTTCGAACCACTGGAAAGCCGATTAAGGCTCTTCTGCAGATGGTCGTTCGAAGTCGCTAGGTTGTTCGCGGCAACCGTAGCCGAATAGTTGGAATTAATGACGACTGACATGGGAATCTTCCTTGATTTAAACTACCACTTCCGTGTGGCGACGGGACCGAAGGAGGAGTCGGTCCGCTCCGACTGCGAGGTTCTTCGCAGTTGCCCAAAATAACGGTCAATAGGGTAAACTCTTTAGACGAAAATGCAAAAAAACCCTATTCATTCAAAACCACCTGGAGTGTAAGGATAAATACGTGCTTTCCCGCCGGTGCAGAAAATAAAGCGGCCATTTTTACGTCAAAAAGGCAGTGGATTTTAGAAAATCTACCCCAACCCGGTCAATTTTCTTTTCTGAAACAACACCTCGGATTTCAAGGCCGATACGCCCTCTCTAAAAACTCAAGTTTCCCCCTCCCGTGACGATACCCCCCACGGTGCCCGTATCGTTTTATCTCAAGCCTTTCTCGCCATGACAGCTATTAACACTTCGTCACTCAGTTCTTCACTCACTGGATCGACTTTCGACTGGCAATCCTTCGTCGACCAAATCGTCAAGATCGATAGCGCCCCAATTACAAAACTGCAAAGAGAACAAAGCAACAACAGCGACAAAATCACGGCTCTCGATTATCTTAAGACCAATCTCACCGATCTTCAGACCGCCACGACCGCCCTCAACGCCAGCGGCCTCTTCACCGGCCGTACCGCAACATCTTCCTCCTCTGGTTCGACCTGGGCGCTCACCGCAGAGAGCGGAGCCACCACGGGCTCATATGCCTTCAACGTCACGCAACTCGCCACCGTCAGCAAACGCACAGGCGCAAGCGACATAGGTGCCGCCCTCAGCACGACTAATAACGTCTCAGGCGTGACCTTGGCCACCCTGCCAACTTCGCTCACCGCCACCGCAGGCAACTTCACGATCAACGGAGCACAGGTCACCGTCGGCCTGACAGATTCCCTTCAAGACGTTTTTGACAAAATTTCCACCGCTACCGGCGGCACCGTCACCGCTTCCTACGATCACACCACCGACAAGGTTTCGCTCAGCTCGTCCTCCGAGATTGTCCTTGGTTCCGCCACCGACAGTTCAAATCTGCTCTCCGCGCTCCAACTTTTTAACAACGGTACAGGCACCATCGCCAGCGGCAACGCCCTCGGTGCCATCAATACCAAAGCCACACTCGCCAACGCTCGACTCTCCCAAGGTATTACCGCCGTCGACGGCACTGGCAAAGGCACGTTCGCCCTCAACGGCGTAAACATTGCCTACAATATCAACTCCGATTCCCTCACCGACGTCATCTCGCGAATTAACCAATCCGGCGCAGGCGTCACAGCCTCCTACGATACCACCTCCGACCGGATGGTCCTGATCAACAATAGCACAGGCGACACCGGCTTCGGCCTCAGCGAGGCCGCTGGCGGCTTTCTCGCCGCCACAGGCCTAAGCATAAGCTCTGCCGGTGCCGTCACCACCCGTGGCAAAAACGCTCAATTTACCATCAACGGCGGATCCACCATCTCCAGCGCCAGTAATACCTTCAGCGGAACCCTCACTGGACTCACCGGGCTCACCGTCCAAGCCACGACCGAAGGAACCCAAACCGTGACCGTCGCAAGCAATACCGCTGCGATGAAAACCGCCATCCAGGATTTCATCGGCAAATTCAATGTCGTCCAAAGCTACATCGACACCCAGACCGAAGTCTCCGTCACAAATGGGGCCGTCAATTCCTCCATTCTTAGTAACAACCGAGAAGTTCAAGAATGGGCCCATTCCCTGCGCTCAAAATCTTTTGCCGCGGTTAGCGGTCTCTCCGGAACCATCAGCCGCTTGGCCGACCTGGGAATCGATTTCAACGGAACCAGTTCGCAGCTTGTCATACGCGATAGCTCCAAACTCGATAACGCCCTCGCCAACAAGCCGAACGACGTTGCCGCGTTCTTCAACACCGCCAACACCGGCTTTGCCGCCACCATGGGGTCCTACCTCAAAACACTTCTGGATTCTAATGGCACCGGGACCAACAGCGCGCTGGTGTCGATGGAGAATACGCTCACCGCTCAAAACTCTAACATCGATACCCAGATCGCCCAAATCCAGCGCCAGCTCGATTCCGAAAAAGAGCGGATGACCCTTGGCTTCCAAGCCATGCAAGCCGCTCAAGCGACCGCAAAAAGCATGATGGATTTATTAAAGAATACATTCTCCAATAGTTCGTCGAGTAGCTCCGGCGGTTAATCGGCCGTGGTGACAAAACTTGCCTCTGCCTAGCCCAAAATCTCTTTAAGCAATCGATCATCATCAAGTCGGCCCACCACCGCCCGCCACGTTTCATGGTCCATCGACCAACAAGTATGACAACACTCCGCATCACAGCCTTCAGCCTGTTAGCCGTCATGTTCGCCGCTTGCTCCACACTTCCCAAACTCGAT
>JAYTWC010000401.1:0-2665 GCA_043743635.1 Verrucomicrobiota bacterium
ATCGGCTTTCTCCCCTGGGCGATTACCGAAAACTACGCGAAACTCAAATCCGAGTTTTCCTACCTCAAGGCCTACGAAGAACTCGGCACACCCGATGAAATCGCCAACGCCCGGGCCAATATCATCTACATCATGGGCGTCATGGGCCACTACGTGGGCGATGGAGCACAACCGCTCCATACCACCAAGCATTACAACGGCTGGCTCGGCGCGAATCCACACGGCTACACGACCGCTCGAACTTTTCACGGTTGGATTGACGGTGGCTTTTTCCTCAAAACCGGCGGCATTTCCGCCACCGCGCTTGCCACCCGTATTAAACCCGCCGCCGTCCTGCCGCCACCGAAGGACACCGGCGGCCGCGATCCCATATTCGTCGACACACTCAACTACCTCGTCGAACAACACAACCAGCTGGAACCACTCTACGAACTAGAAAAAACCGGCAAACTCAATGCCGCCGGCACGACCACAGCTGAAGGTCGCACTTTCTTGGAAAACCAAATCCTCATCGCTGGCAACATGCTCGGCAGCCTCTGGCTGACAGCCTATAAAGAAGCCCCGCCGGATACGTACCTTCGTTCGCAGCTCATGCAGCGCAAAGCCGCAACCAAGCCCTAATTGGTCGGCCTAGTTGACGCACCGGCCCGGCTCTTACGCACGGCCTCCAACGTCGCCGCATAACTCCGGACGCCCTTCGCCATCGCTTCCGCGATCTGCTGCCGGTACTCGGGCGTGGCAATTTTTTTTGCCTCTATTTCGTTGGAAAGAAAACCGGGCTCAATCAAAAGACCGGGGCAATTCAAAGGCCGAAGCACACCCCAGTGGGCGAACTTCTTTCCGCGATCAAAAACCTTCAGATCCGACAAAACTTCGCGTTGCATCGCGAAGGCGAGCACCGAATTCCAGTGGTCAAATCGGTTGCCTGGCGAAGACTCGGTTTCTACCTCAACCACTTTGGCTCCCCAATTGTCGGTTGCACGGATCGTCGCCGGCGCAAAGGTAAACACCTCCATGCCGCTCGTTTTCGTTTCAGGCGAAAGCGAGTTAAAGTGAATGCTCAAAAATAGATCCGCCCCGGCCGTGTTGGCGGTGGCAGCTCGTATCGGCAACTCCACTTTCGTGTCTGTTTCGCGAGTAAAAACAACCTGATAGCCTTCAGCCCGCAAAAGTTTGCCGAGCCGGCCCGCCACATCGAGAGCCAAATTTTTCTCAAGCAACCCCAACTTCTTATTACTCGTTCCATTGTCGACACCGCCATGACCAGGATCGATCGCAATAGTTCGAAGCGTGGGCACCGCCGACTGTTGATAACCAGGACAAAGTACCGCGCCGATTACCATGTCCGCATCAATCCGGCTCATGACAGGAATCTTGTGCTCGATACGACACGGCGCGCCCAACAACAGCCGCAAACCATTGATCTGCGCCTCGCGGGAATCCATACCAAGCTCAATCTGCCAAGAACCATTTTTGAGAAGCAAACGCTCGTTCTTCTGCAACCACACACTCTTCAAACCCGTGCGCTGCTGCAAATCCGCGACCGGTACATAGTCAACACCGTCGATCTTTACGGTCGGTGATGCAGATGCCCTCGTCGGCGCATAACGCATCGGCGAGTGGTTCGACTGCCCCGATACTGACGCAGCGGCTAATACGCCCGCAACCAAACTGAAGGCTAAAAGCCGCTTCGTTATAATTCGCACGCCGGTCGGTTAGCCTGAGGTTAATGAGGACGACGCACCCGTGCGTTAATCCTGATCGTCATCATCAGACGAAGGCTCGTCCTTGATGTCTTCATCCTGGCCGTGTACGTGCAGCTTCGGCTTGCGCTTATTCGGCGGCAGCGGAGTGAGCATGACGTTGATCTGTTTGCCTAAAAGCTTCGGCTCATTGTCCGCATGGCCCATATTGATCAGTTCGGCAAGCGCGCGATTGATCACGCCAAAACCGATTTCCGTGTGCGCCATTTCGCGGCCACGAAACTTCAGGCGAAGTTTCACCTTGTTGCCATGATCAAGAAATTGCTCGGCGTGCCGCAACTTTGTGAAGAAATCATTCTCCGCGATACGTGCGCTAAACTCGATCTCCTTGATCTTGCTCGCGGTGGATTTCACGTGCGAATGCTTCTTCTGTTCCTCGTACACGTACTTGCCGAAATCCATAATGCGGCAAACGGGCGGGACGGCATTCGGAGCCACCTCGACGAGATCGAGACCATACTGAACGGCAAGCTGGAGTGCCTTTTCTGTGGCCAAGATTCCGAGCTGAGTGCCTTCAGGACTGATCACGCGAATCTGCGGGACCTTGATACGATGATTGCGGCGGATGCTCGCGAAAGGGTCGTTGTTAGTACGACGCTGATACTGACCAGGGCGTGAACTGCCACTGGAGGAGGGAAACGAATTAGCCATCAATAATTAGGTTGCTTGAGATCGGTCGGAGAAACTTTTCAACAGTAACAAGCGGGCTGACAACATCTATTTCGCCCTGTTTCAACAGTATCATGTAAACCGATGCTAAAGACCGAGCAGCCTGCCCCACTTTAGATACTAAAACTTTCGCCACAAGAGCAGCTCGCCTTGGCGTTGGGATTGGAGAATTTAAACCCACCGCCAACCATCGCGCTGGAATAATCTAACACCGTGCCTTTCAAATACAAAGC
>JAYTWC010000402.1:0-5982 GCA_043743635.1 Verrucomicrobiota bacterium
CGCGGATGCCCCGGGCGCAACGTCGCCAACGGGCTTTCCGCAGCATGCAAACGCGTGAAGAAAATGAGCGCGAAGAACAGGGCTGAATAGTGACGCATAGGAAAACCTCGTAGTACCGACGACGATCATGCCATCGCGAAGTTACGCCGCAAATGTCTTCGTGCAGGGCGTCAGCCGTTCATGCCCCCGTGTTTTGCCCTCTGACCTACTGAAACGCACATTTTTGTTGCCGCCGTCAGCCCCCTCCTCTTTCTGCTTCTCTGCAACAGGGGACAAGACCTCGGTTGCGCGCTCAACCATGTCACTTCTCCCATTCTCCAGCCAGCTCATCGCAGACGTCGGTATTTCACTCGGCGACGAAGGCAAAGGCCGCCTCATTCCCGAGGTCGCGCACGAGCTCAGCAACACCGCCGCCCGCGTATCCGTTGTCCTCAAAGTCAATGGTGGCGCCAACTCCGGCCACACGGCTGCTGGCATCAAGCTCAACCTCCTGCCCGCCGGCGTCGTTGAAAAAGAAATCGGCCATCTCGCCATCGGCGCAGGCGTCGTCGCCGATCCGCGCAAAGTCTGGTGGGAAGCCCGCCCGCTCGAACGTAAAGGCTACGCCGTCCAGTCCCGCCTGCTCATCGACGAACGCACCCTTGTCTCCGATCTTTGCCACCGCCTGCTCGACCTCTCCTGGGAAGATTACCGAACCAACGTCTTGAAAGAAGAACCGCGCGGCTCCACCGGTCGCGGCATCACCCCGGCTTACGGAGACGAAACCGGCCAGTGGCAGATTTACTACTCCGACTTCCTCGGCACCCGCGAAGCCTTTGCCAAGAAACTCGCGAATCGCGCCAACCGCGCCTGCCGAACCATTCAACACGTTTGTCAGGTCAGCGAGACCACCTGGTCCTCCTTCTTCGACAAGCTCACCACCGCCGAACTTCGCGCCAACAACGAGGCCGTCGAACAAGGCGTATTCACTAAGGCCGAATTCGATTTCGTGCGCTTCAAAGGCGCCGCACCCTTCACGCTTAACCTCGAGGTCCTAACCGACGTTTACTGGCAGGCCGGTTCCTCTCTTGCAAAAAACATCGGCGAGGTCCGCGAACTCATCCTCCGTGAAGTCCGCGCCGGTCACACCATCATCGGCGAATTTGGGCAAGCCTACTGGTTAGACAAACGCCACGGCTTCTCGCCCAACGTCACCGCCTCGCATACGTACACGCCGGAATTTTTCGAGAGCGCCGGCATTCCCGTGCAGGCGATCCACACGTTCGGCGTCGCCAAAGCCTACGATACCAAGGTCGGCACGCACACCTTCATCACGCAGATGGACGACGCGCACCCGCTCGCCGTGAAGTTGAAGAAACTCGAATTCGGAACCAGCACCGGACGCCAGCGCATGGTTGGCTGGTTCGACGCCGTGGAAAAAGGCGACGCCCTCCGCTACGGCGGTTTTCAGGACGTCATGATCAACAAAGCCGACGCGCTCACCCACGCGGGCGACTGGCAGGGCAACCTCCAGATCTGCATCGCCTACCAAGACGCCAGCGGCAAACGCTACAATCACGTTCCACGCAACGAAGCTGTGCGCAAAACGCTTCGCCCCATTTACACCCAGCACCCAGGCTGGTCCGAAGACATTTCGATAGTGCGCCATTTTGCCGATCTTCCGAAAAACGCGCAAAAGTACGTCGCCGCGATGGTCCGCGCCACGCTCGACGTCGCCTATCACGGCGAAAAATGGCCCGCCACGCTGCCTAACCTCCGCTACCTCGGTGTCGGCCCCGAACCATCTCAAATCATCAAAGACGTCCCTCCCACCGCAGAACTGGTAAAGCTGGTTTAATCTCTTTCCTCGTTTTTGTTATCTTTATCTTTCTCCTCCGCACAAGTTTTGCCTCCTGACGAAAGATAAAGAGGAAAGAATAACGAGAAAGATTATTCAGAAATCCTGCAGTCGGCCCTCGCCCGATCCGCGCTGCGGTTCGAGTCGCGCCAGTACTTCGCCGAGCAAATAAATCGAACCGGTCACCAGCACCAAGTCCTCGGTTCCGCCGACGGTGCATTCATCAGGTCCAGGGAATACCTCCGCCACCGTCGTGCGCCGAACCAGTCCCTTGAAACCGACAGGTATCAGCGACTCCAGCTCCTCGAACGAACACGCCCTCGCCTGCTGCGGCATGACGAGATGAATCTCCTGTGCAAAACGGCAAACCGTTTCCAGCAGCGGCCGTGCCCGCGCCGCGCCCAGCACGCCCATCACCACAACAGGTGGACGCCCGCCTGTTTCAACGAGCAAGCGCTGTAAATTCCGTTCCAAGACATCAGCACCTTCGGGATTGTGCGATGCGTCGAGAATCAATTTACGTCCACCGATCTTCATTCGCTGCCAGCGGCCTGGCCACGAAACAGCCAGCAAGCCACGCGTAACGAGCGCCTCGTCGAGTCGCCAGCGCGCTGGCAAAATTTTCGCCACGAGCATCGCGATGGCAGCATTCCAACGCTGATAATCGCCTTCAAGATTCGTCGCCGGATAGCGTGCCATATCAACGCCAAACTCCTCGCGCACCGAAAACACTTTTGCGCTTCGGCTTGTCGCAATCTCCCGAACCACTCGCTCGGCTACTATCGGCAAAAGCCCGATAACCACCGGTACGCCTTGCTTGATGATCCCGGCTTTTTCCGCCGCGATCTTTTCGATCGTATCGCCCAACATCTCGCAGTGATCGAGTCCGACCGACGTGATAACGGACACTTCGGGTGCAACGACATTCGTCGCGTCGAGCCGCCCGCCGAGGCCGACTTCCACGATGGCGACATCGCATTTCTTCCGCGCAAATTGGAGGAACGCCATCGCGGTCATGAACTCAAAAAAACTCGGGTGATCATCCGGATTCGCCCGCGAAACCGCTTCGGCGATCGGTTTCAACTCACTCGTGTACGCCGTGATTTCACGCTCCGAAAGCAGCTCCCGGTTCACCTGCACGCGTTCACCCAAGCGCACCAAATGCGGCGACGTGTACATGCCTGTCCGCCAGCCCGCCGCACGAAAAATCGCCTCCAGCATCGCCGCCGTTGAGCCCTTTCCATTGGTTCCTGTGATGTGAATGACAGGCGTCGCGCGTTCAGGATTTCCCAACGCTCCGACCCACGAATTCATTCGATCAATACCAAACTTAACGCCCTTCGCTTTCAGGCTGAACAGGTATTCCTGAACGCCCGCGTAATCGGTAAGCTCAGCTCTTGGCATTGGCCGCAGGCAATTTTCCGACGTGCAACGCCAGCAACAAATCACGCAGGCGTTCGCGCATTTCCAGGCGACTCACTATCTGATCGATCAAACCATGTTGAAGCAAAAATTCAGCGCTTTGGAAACCTGGCGGTAAGGTTTGTTTTGTCGTTTCCTTGATCACGCGCGCACCGGCGAAACCCACCAACGCACCCGGCTCGGCAATGATGATGTCACCCAAAGTCGCGAAACTGGCCGTCACGCCGCCCATGGTTGGATGCGTGAGCACCGAAATAAACGGAAGCCTCGCCTCAGCAAGCCGTCCAAGCGCCGCGCTCGTCTTCGCCATTTGCATGAGCGAAAAAATGCCTTCCTGCATGCGCGCGCCACCCGATGCGCTGAAGATGATGCAGGGGATCTTTTTTTTAAGCGCGGCTTCGATCGCGCGCGTGATTTTTTCACCCGCCGCCGAACCCATTGCACCACCACAAAAACGAAAATCCATCACCGCCACAGAAACATCGAGATCGTGGATCCTGCCCGTGCCGCAAATAACTGCTTCGAGCAGACCGCTCTCTTTTTCGTACTTTTTCAGACGTTCGGGATACGGCTGCGAATCCACAAACTTCAGCGGATCTGATGAGCGAATCTTTGCATCCGTTTCTTCGAACGTATTTGGATCGAACAAGGCCGCGATGCGCGCCCGCGCAGGAATTGGGAAATGGTAGCCGGACTTTGGTACTACCATCTGGTTATCCTCGAGCTCCTTGTTGAAAATTATCTCTCCGGAAATCGGGCATTTCGTCCAGAGCCCCTTGGGGATATCTTTTTTCTTAACGACGACCGTAGAATACTTCGGTTTGCTGAAAATCGACATGATATGAGGTTATCCGTGACCGAATGTGACGACGTCCAACTTCAAGCAACCCGCACGGCGAAGAACGCCTGCGCAGCTGTTAAGAGTTGATCCTGTTGTAAAAACATCATCGACGAGAACGTAGTGTTGATCGGGGTTTATGTCTGCCCGTCGTGCAAGTGCAAAGGCATTTTTAAGGTTGGTCTGGCGTGTTTTTCGGTCAAAAACTGTTTGCGAAAGTGTGTCTATATCACGTTTCAATAAAGACTTAACAGTTGTCCTCCCGCCCGCAGCCAGGGCAAAGATCTCCGCTAGTAATAACGATTGATTATAGCCGCGCTCGCGTTGCTTTCGCGAATGTAATGGCACCGGCACCAAAACAGCGTCGCGAATCAGTTCCAAAACCCGCGCCGAACGCCGAATCGCCACCTCGATATCGGTCAGAGCGTAAAATCCCCGCCGATATTTCAACTCGTGGACCAACGCGCGCGCCGGTCCTTTGAAAAGCACACAGGTCCGTCCTTCACGAAACGCCGGTGATAACCCCTCGCAATGCGGGCACATCCGTTCGCCCATCACGTCGCCAAAGTACGGATGTCCGCAAACGTTGCAGGCCGTCTCGCCAACAAAATCAAATTTCTCCGCACACTTAACGCATACGTGCCGAAATTCCCCCGCTTCAACCAATCCTGCGCAGGTCACACAAACCGGCGGGAAAACCACGTCGCCCAGATTACGCGTCAACCGGCCAAGCATCGCCTTCATCGATAAAGTACTTTGACCAAAAATAATCCCTGCGGCGGTGCCGTCTGTACCAACGGCGTGCGCTTCTTCGACACCAAAATCTCCCCCAATTGCTCCGCCGAAAGATTCCCCTCGCCCACCGAAACAAGCGCGCCCACCAAACTGCGCACCATTTTATACATGAAGCCATCCGCCTCGGCCGTAATGCGTACACGCGGTCCGCGCCGAACTAATTCAAAGCGCCTCAGGTCGCGAACCGTATCATCTTTCGGCGGTCCGTTGAGCGCGGAAAACGCTCGAAAGTCGTGCTCGCCCTGCAATAATCCGGCCGCCGCCGTCATCGCCTCAATATTAAGAGTTCGTCCAATCGCCCAGGTAAACGGCCGCGTAAACGGATCGGCGTCACCCAGAAAAATATTATAAACGTAGATTTTCCCTTTCGCCGAAAACCGCGCATGGAACTCCGGTGACACCGCACGCACCGACTTGATCTGGATCGCCGCCGGTAATTTCGCGCGCAAAGCCGCGCGCAGCTTTTCTGGTCCGTGTTTCCAGGTCGCATCAAAATGAAAGACCTGGCCATGCGCATGAACCCCCGCGTCCGTCCTCCCGCTTGCATGAATGCGCACCAAACCACCAAACATCGGCGCTAGCTGCGCCTCAATCACATCTTGAATCGCCGCGCCGCCCAACTGACTTTGCCAACCGGCAAAACTCGAACCGTCATAAGCGCACACACATTTCCAGCGTTGCAACGTCGGCTCGCGCTTCACCATTTCATCACTCACAACACATCCTCCGGTGGCGGCAAATGAGCGATCTTCTCATTTAGAAAATCCTGCAAAATAATCGTCGCCGCGCGCGAATCGATCAAACCGCTCGAACGAACCTCGCGGCGTTTGTGCTTGGGAATTGTTTCCTCCGCCTCATACGACGTCAGCCGTTCATCGACCAAATGCACGGGCAAACCTGTCTCTACGCGCAATTTTTCAGCAAATACTTCCACTTCCTTAGCCTTGAATCCCACGGTTTCATCCATGTTCACTGGAAAACCAAGCACCAGATCCGTGATCCGTCGCGTCTTGACGAGCGCCACCAACGCGGTCCAGCGCTTAGCTTCGTCGGCATCAATCAACGCCGACAACGGCGTTGCGACACCGAT
>JAYTWC010000403.1:0-2228 GCA_043743635.1 Verrucomicrobiota bacterium
GTCTGTTGATCAAAATCCATCGCTCGAATGCGGATCTGCGCGCCTTCGAAATCCGGCGTGATCACGACGACAAAATTGTAACTGCGCATATCGCCAAGCAAGCGCACGAAACAACGCTCGTTAAACTTCACGAGTTCCTTGGCGACGCGAATTGGTTTTAGCTCGTCGCTGTGCAACCAGCGGTCGATAAACACATCACCCGGAATCCCCGCCACATGTTCCTCGATCAGCGTATCGCCGAATGTCAGATAATGCATACGATTCGGTGACAGCAAATGTTCCAGTTCCAAACCGTACACCCGCGACGCGTCACCGCGCTTGATGTAGTAGTAATCCGGGTTGTCGTTATACGCATTCACAATCCGGATACGAAAGGGCGTCGAGTTACCGAACGAACAGTAATCGATCCGATCAACGTAGAGATGCTGCATGACGGAGAGATCACCATCGACGCGTAACAACGCATAGATCCGTTTCAGATCCTCATTTAGCTGATCCATTTCCAACCGGTCATACATGACGGTTTCCCAAAGCGTGGGCTGGCCATTTTCATCGATCAACGGCGCGCTCTCCGTAAAACGGCGCAGGCGCTCATAGGTGACCGGCAATTCCTTCTCCCGATGGTAACGCCTCAGATAAGCCCGCAGCCCTTCACTGATTGGAAAACTGGGTTTCTTCTGACGGGTTCGGCGTGAGTACTGAGCGTCGTCCATGGTTTTAGGCGTGTGCGGACTGTGAAGAAGCAACCCTAGGAGAGCCAAACCAAAACCGATTTCCAGAACGTCAGACGCTTTTGCAAAAATGCGCTAAACATAACTATTGCGTTCTTTGATCTGGTCTAGATGCCAGCGCTGCCTACACTCCGCCCGCGTATGTTGCCCCTCCTCGCCGCCGTCGAAAAAGTTAAGCCGCTCGAAAAACTTTCGGGCGTTTCCGGTCAATTCTGGATCAAGGTGATCCTCGGTTTCATCGTGTTGGCGCTCGCTATTTCGATCATCAAGAAGGCCATGGGCGTTAACAGGATCTTTATGATCATCATCTGCCTGGTCGTCTGTGGTCTGTGCGGAGTCTACTGGACCTACGAACGCAACGAGCCTGCATTCATGACTCCCATTATTGAACCGATCGCAAACTCAGGGTTCTTCCCGCAAAAAGACGCCTACGCGGTCAAGCAGCAGCAGGATCCAACCGACGCCCCCGGCAAGAAAAAACCCGCCGCCACCAAGCCCGCCAAATAGGCCGCCGCCGACAGCGCAAACTTATTGGTGTCATTAATTTTTGGTGTGGTTTTCAGCCCAGCTTTATGGCTTGCTGACTCTCCCAAACCTTATGCCCAAAGCCACCTCTGACATCGGACTCATCGGCCTTGCCGTGATGGGTCAAAACCTCGCCCTCAACATCGCCGATCACGGCTTTCAGATTTCGGTCTACAACCGAACCACTGAAAAGACCGACAAATTCGTTGCAGAAAACCCCGACACTCCTGGCGGTTTGATCGGCGCTAAAACGCTTGAGGAATTCGTCAAGTCCCTCGCGAAACCCCGCAAGATCGTCATCCTCGTCCAGGCCGGCAAAGGCACCGACGCCGTGATCGACAGCCTTCTCCCGCTCCTCGATCCAAACGACATCGTGATCGACGGCGGCAACGCACTCTGGACCGACACCATTCGCCGCGAGAAAAATCTTCGCGAAAAAGGCTTCCGCTTCATCGGTTCAGGCGTTTCCGGCGGTGAAGAAGGCGCCCGTTTCGGCCCAGCTCTCATGCCCGGTGGCGATCCCGCCGCTTACAAAGAACTCGCACCCGTCTGGAACGCCATCGCCGCAAAAGTTGACGGCAAAACCGGTCGTCCGCTCGAAGGCGCCGCTCCTGGCAAACCCGTCGTTGGCGGCGTTCCTTGCGCCACGTACATCGGCGAAAACGGTGCCGGCCACTACGTCAAGATGGTCCACAACGGAATCGAGTACGGCGACATGCAGATGATCTGTGAGGCCTACGCGCTCATGCAGGGTCTGCTCGGCCTCAAAGCCTCGGAAATGGGCGAGATTTTTTCCGAATGGAATGAAGGCATGCTCGGCAGTTTCCTCGTCGAAATCACCGCCGACATCCTCAAACAAAAAGATCCAACCTCAAAGAAAGCCTTCGTCGACATCGTCCTCGACACTGCCGGTCAAAAAGGTACCGGCAAATGGACCTCCGTCAACGCGCTCGACATGGGCGTGCCCGCTCC
>JAYTWC010000404.1:0-2108 GCA_043743635.1 Verrucomicrobiota bacterium
TCACATCTATTCATTTCATGGATACTATTTCTCGCGAAAATAACAGCTACATGCCCATCGCTGGCGTCGTTGTCGGTCTTTTGGCCGTCCTTCTGTCCATCGTGGCCCTGACCCAAATTTCCAAACTCAGCAAAAAAGTGCCCGAGGGCCTTGCTGACTCAGTCGCGAAAATCGACGTGATTGAAAGCGAAGCGCGCAGCGCGACAAGCTTGGCTGAAAAAGCCAACAGCGGCATCAGTTCTCTGAGCCGTTCTTCGCAAGACGCTTTCAATGCCGTCGCTGCCCAGATCCAAGAGGTCAAGGGCGAGGTCGTGAAGATGCAGGAAGCTGCCAAGGCCAAAGCTCCGGTCGCCGGCGCCAAGGGCGCAAAAAGCACCGCAGTTGCTGGTCCTGATGAATATATCATCAAATCTGGCGACGTTCCCTCGAAGATCGCCAAGGCTAACGGTGTTACCACTGCCGATCTTCAAGCCGTCAATCCCAGCGTAAATTGGAGCAAGCTCCACGTTGGCCAGAAGATTAAACTGCCCGCCAAGAAGTAAGTCATTTCAAGGTATCCATTTTCGAATGCCTCCCGCACTTTCGAGTCGGGGGGCATTTTTCTGCCCATGAATAAACCTTCACAACAACCATCTCGTTGGGATAAAAAAGGCGAGAGCGTTCTAACTCGGACGCGAATTTTTGATCTACGCACGGCGCGTTACCGGCATCCCGTTCGCGAGACCGAGCGAGATTTTTACGTGGTGCACTCGCCTGATTGGGTCAACGTGATCGCGCTTACCCCCGACCATCAGATCGTTTTGGTACGGCAGTTTCGATTTGGTGTAGATGATTTTTCCACTGAAATTCCGGGTGGAGTCATGGATATCGGTGAAGATCCGTTGGCCGCTGGGCTGCGCGAGCTTCGCGAAGAAACAGGTTTTGTGGGGCAAAACGCACGCATCATCGGCCGCGTGCATTCAAATCCTGCGATTCTGAGCAACGCCTGTCATTTTGTTTTTGTTGAACAGGTTGCTCGCAGTGCGGAGTTGGAATGGGACACCGACGAAGAAATTGAAGTCATTACCATGCCGGTGGATGACGTGCTCGCGATGGCGCAAAGTGGGAAAATCACGCACAGTCTCGTGCTCGATGCGTTATTTTATTTTTGGCCGATCTGGCTCGAGCTTAAGAAGCGTTGAGCGCGTCGTCATTTGACTTGGCCAAAGGATGCGATTAGGTGCCTAATCAATTTTAGGTTTCCTACTTCACGCACCCATGATTGCACCGTCTTTCGCCAACGATCCCGCTGTTTTTGACCAGGCCGCTCCCGGTCGCGTTCCCGGTTTGTTGGAGGACGAAATAAGGCGGATTTACGAGCGCAGTCCGTTGTATGGGCAACGCTTTCCATTGCACGCTGGTCCGTTGCATTGGCCATGTTACAAGGAGATTCCAACGCTTTCTAAAAAGGAAATTGTCGAACGTGGCCACACCGCGTTTTTTGCGGATTATAGCGAGGTCGAGCGTGGCTTGCAGGAAAAACGCTACGAGTATGAATCGACTTCCGGTACCACGTCTGGACCAATGACAGTGATTATGGAGGATGGTTGGTGGAATGCGCAGACGGCGCGTGCTTATCGGGCACATCCGTTGCTGGCGCAGTATGCCGACCGGCCGTATCGCAAATGCATTTTGGCTCCCGTGGGTTGTTCGTCAAATCTCTGCCCGTACGAGGATCATCCTTTCCCGCATCGGTATTTTGATGGAACCGTTTACTTGAACCTGACGAGTGATCCCTTTGCTTTTCCGGAGCCCGAGTGGGATCGTATCGTGCTCGAGTTGCAGGCGGTTCAGCCCGAGGTGATCGAGGGCGAGCCGATTTATCTCTCCTTGCTCGCGCGCGCGGTGCTCCGCCGTAAAGTGGTTGTCCCTAGCGTTAAGGTCGTTATTCTTACTTATGGCAAGGCGAGTTTGCAGCACAGTCGCAGAGTCGCGGAGGCCTTCCCTGGAGCGTCGCAGGTTGATCTCTACGGCTCGACCGAGGCCGGGTACATTTTTGTCGGAGAGGCGTTCAAGGATGATTCGCGCGTGATCGATCGCAACGCGTTCGTGGAACTGGAGCCGTATCG
>JAYTWC010000405.1:0-1844 GCA_043743635.1 Verrucomicrobiota bacterium
CCACTTTCCACCGTCAACGAATACGCCGAAACCTTGGTCGCCCAACGCATCTCGATGGTCGACGGCGTTGCCCAGGTGCAGGTCTATGGCTCTCAAAAATACGCCCTTCGCGCCCGGCTCAATCCCGAAGCCCTCGCGTCGCGCGGCATTGCGCTCGACGAAGTTCGCACCGCGCTGTCCGCCCACAACGTCAATCTTCCCACCGGCGTGCTCGATGGCACGAAACAGTCGATGCAGGTCGTGGCCACCGGCCAACTCGAATCAGCCGATGCATTTCGCGACATCGTCGTTGCCTATCGCAACGGCGCACCGGTTCGCCTCGGCGAAATTGCCGAAGTAATCGACAGCGTCCAAAATCGCCGCGTCGCCAGCTGGTTCTATAAAGACGGCAAAGGCAGCCGCGCCATCGTCCTCGCAATCCAACGCCAGCCCGGCACCAACACCGTTGAGGTCGTCGACCGCATTCGCGCCCTGCTGCCGCAGTTCAAACAACTGGTACCGCCCTCCGTCGAGCTGGACATCTTGCGCGACAGCTCAACCGCCATTCGCGAATCCGTGCATGACGTGGAGTTCACGCTGATGCTTTCCATCATTCTGGTGATTTTGGTTATCTTCCTTTTTCTTCGAACGCTGCGTGCCACCGTCATCCCTGCCATGGCCATTCCAATGGCCCTGCTGGGCACCTTTGTCGCGATGTACTTTCTCGACTACACGCTCGACAACTTTTCACTGCTCGCCCTCACGCTCTCGGTCGGCTTCGTGGTCGACGACGCGATCGTCATGCTGGAAAACATCGTTCGCTACATTGAAAAAGGCATGACCGTGCGCGAGGCGGCGTTTAAAGGTTCGTCAGAAATCGGCTTCACCATCATGTCGATGACGCTGTCGCTCGTCGCCGTGTTCATCCCGATCCTTTTCATGGGCGGAATTCTTGGCCGGTTGTTGCACGAGTTTGCCGTCACGATCACCGCGTCGATCCTTGTTTCCGGCATCGTCTCGCTGACGCTCACGCCGATGTTGTGCAGCCGTTTCCTGAAGACACACGAAGAGGAAGCCCACCGACGGCACGGAAAATTTTATACCACCACGGAACGTTTCCTCGAAGGCATGCGCTCGCTGTACGAGCGGACTTTACACGCCAGTCTACGGCACCGCAAATCCACCGTAGGCATCGCCGGTTTGATGGTCGTACTCACGACGTTGCTGGCATGGCATTTACCACAAGGCTTCATTCCCACCGACGACAACGGTCAGATCCGCGCGCCCACCGAAGCGTCACAAGACATTTCCTTCGATGAAATGATTCGGCACCAGGAAACCGCCGCCGCAATCGTGGCACAAAACCCCAACATCGCCGCCTTCATGTCCTCCGTTGCCGGCGGTGGCGGCATGAACGCCATGAATGCAGGCAGCATGTTCATGCGCCTGAAAGACCGCAACGAACGCAAACCCGTCGGCGACGTCATTCAAGATTTGCGCCGCGACCTCGCGAAGATCCCCGGTCTGCGTGTTTATCCTCAACAACCACCGCCCATCCGCATCGGCGGTCAGCAAAGCCGTGCGCTTTACCAGTTCACCCTTTTCGCCAGCGACCTTAACCAACTCTATGCGACAGCCCGCGACATGGAAGCGCGTATCCGCGGAGTGGATGCCGTGATGGACGTTAATTCCGACCTTCAGATCTCCAGCCCACAAGCCCGCATCGTCATCGACCGCGACCGCGCTGCCACGCTTGGCCTCACGCCGCAACAGATCGAAGACTCGCTCTACAGCGCGTACGGCTCACGCCAGGTGTCGACCATTTACACACCGACAAATCAGTATTACGTGATCATGGAAGTGGC
>JAYTWC010000406.1:0-7285 GCA_043743635.1 Verrucomicrobiota bacterium
CGGAGCGAACAGTTGCGCCGACGGCCGGGGTAGGAATGGGGCTGACCATCTATAACGCTGCGCACTTCGGTCATTTGGTAAAGTCGCTGCACGCCTAAATCGGTGGATTTTTTTGTGGGTGGGGGCGGGACCGAGCCTTTCGGGGACAGGGGTGAAGATCCGCGGGACACTTCGTGAGGCATTTACAAACCAACAACCACCCATAGTTCCGCCGTTTTTTCATCCCTATCAAGTCGAAGCCGTTCGACGCCGCTCAACTGCATGGTTCCGGCGGGGGATCGACGTGGACGAAGACACTCGTGACGCAAGGCGGATTCGTTTTGGCCCAATCGTCCTTGAGCGCGTGGAAGGCGTCGAAGTTGGCCACGTAACCCTCGATGACGATGGATTCACCGTTGTCGGTGTGGCTGGTGCGAAAACGAATTCGACCGAACCGCGCCTGTGAAGTAAACGCCGCGCTGTGTTGCTGGAGGTGGAGTTCGGCTTGGGTCATGGATGGAAGGACACGTCGTTGGTAAGGTCACGAGTAAGAGAGTGCAAAGTGCAAAAACTGCGTCCTTCGGACCGGCCCCAACAACCAATATTGGAAAGGATCGAACCCAATCCGTGTTTTTCCGTTCTTGGCGACTTTGCGGCTTTGCGTGAAACTGCCGCTCTTCTCGGTGCCTCCGTGTCTTTGTGGTTCAAACTGCATGTTAGGCTAATTAACGCTCAACGCTGAACGTTTAACGCTGAAGTGACGTAGGCGGAAAGTGACGCTGAATCCCCGAACGGTTTAACAGGAGCAGCGAACTCAAAGGGGTCGGGCGAACTCAAAGGGCGAACTCAAAGGGGTCGAACTTTGCACTTTGCACCGGAACGGCGGGCACGGCGGCCCGCCCTCCAAAAATGTGATGGCTCGTGTGGAGGGCGCTGCGCCGTCAGCGCCGGGTTTGGGATCGATTTCTGTGGTTCAACCGATTGGTTTTACCTCGTCGAAGCGGAGAACGACACGGTTCTCGGTGCGGCTGGCGGCGAGGTCGATCGTGAAGGTGACCTCCCAGTCGTTTTGGTCGGCGGGGTCGATCAGGACTTGGGCGACGGTCAATTGGTTCGGGGCGTTGTCGTCGGACCAGTGGGTGTGCTTGGCGGAGCGGCCTTCGGGGTCGAGGCGGAAGCGGTCGCGGGCGGTGAAGTAGAGGGCGAAGGCGGCTTCGAGGCGGCGGGGCAGAAATTCGGATTTCTGATTTGAAATTTCTGATTCTCGATTTGAGGGATCAGAGTCCGTGGCTGGAGTGCTGTTATTCGGAATTTGGGATTTGGCGTTTGGAATTTCCACCGTTAGCCGCACGGCTGCATTTTCGAAATCTCTTGCGGCAATATCCTGCAGGAAACCTAGAACGGCGGTCCGTACGAGGCGGCGGAAGGAGGGTTGGTCGCGGGTGAGGTCGAACGTCGAGGGGCGCGCGGGTTTGTCGGTGGCGTCGGGTACGGCAACGAAATCGGGGTTGCGCAGGCGTTCCCATTCTTCGAGCAGGCTGGAGTCGATAGCGCGGATGAGTTCGCGGAAATATTCTTCCATCTCGACGATGGGTTCGGTTTTCGCGGTCTCGGGGACGGTTTGCGTGAGGACTTTCCAGACTTGCGAGAGGTGGCGCAGGAGCAGGCCTTCGGAGCGTTCGAGTCCGTACTCACGGATGTAGTCGGCGAAGGAGAGGTAGCGCTCGTACATCTCGCGGGCGATGGACTTGGGGCGGATGTTGTCCTGGCCAACCCACGGGTGCGCGGCGGCGAAGGCGTTGAAGGTGTCGTAGAGAAATTCGCGGAGCGGCTTCGGGTGTTCGACTTCGTCGAGTTTCGCGATGCGTTCGTCGTAGGGAATGTCGGCGGCTTTCATCTCGGCCATTTTCTCGGTCTTCAACTTGTCGATCTGGCGGCGGAGAATCTGGTCGGGGTTTTCGACGATGGCCTCGCAGAGGGTGAGCACGTCGAACGGGTAATCGGGCGACTCGCGGTCGAGCAGCGGGAGCGTGTCAATGAGGTAGAGCGAGAGTTCCTGGTGAAGGGAGAAGTCGTCCTGAAGCTCGACGTTGACGCGGAGTTTGCGGCCGGACGGCAGGGGCGGGATGAACTCGACGATCTTGCGTTCGAGGAGCGACCGAAACAATTGCCAGGACTTACGGCGCAGGGCTTTTTTCTTGTGTGGTGTCTCGTGGCAGTCGGCGATGAGCTGGCGCATGACGCGGCAGCCATCGGCGTCGCGGCTGAGGACGAGCAGGAGCATGCCGTGGTTGACGTCGAAGCGCGACTGAAGCGGCTCGGTCGGAGCGACCATGAGGCGCTCGAAGGTTTTGGTGTCCCAGCCGACCTCGCCCTCGGGGGCGCGTTGTTTCACGAGCTTCTTTTGTTTCTTCGGGTCGCCGGCGGCGCGTTCCTCAGCGCGCTTGTTTTCGATGATGTATTCCGGGGCCTGCACGACGACATAGCCCTTGTCGTCAAAACCCTTTCGGCCGGCGCGGCCGGAGATCTGGCGGAAATCGCGGACGTTGAGGATAGCGGCTTTTTGTCCGTCGTATTTCCAGAGTTGGGTAAAGACAACGGTTCGGATCGGGACGTTGATGCCGACGCCGAGGGTGTCGGTGCCGCAAATGAGTTTGAGCAGGCCTTTTTGCGCGAGCTGCTCGACGAGGATGCGGTACTTCGGAAGCAAGCCGGCGTGGTGGACACCGATGCCGTGACGGAGCCAGCGCTTGATGTCTTTTCCGTAAGGGCTGTTGAAACGCACGCCCTCGAGTGCATTGGCGATGGCGGCTTTCTCGTCTTTTGAGCAGACGTTGAGGCTCATCAAATCCTGCGTGGCCTCACTGGCGGCGCGTTGGGTGAAGTAAACGAGATAGACGGGCGCCTGTTTCGCTTCGAGCAACTCCCCCACTCTTTCGGCCAGCGGTGTCTGGGAGTATTCGAACTCCAATGGCACGGGTCGTCGATCGCTGCGCACGGTTACGCTTTCGGCGCCGGTGAGCTTGGTCATTTCTTTTTCGAAAAAATCCGTCGCGCCGAGCGTGGCCGACATGAGAAGGAAGCGCGCGCGCGGCATGGTGAGCAGCGGCACCTGCCAGGCGTAGCCGCGCTCGTGGTCGGAGTAGTAGTGAAACTCGTCCATGATCACCGCGCGGATGTCGCTCTCGGCGCCGCGGTGAAGCGCGATGTTGGCAAGGATCTCAGCAGTGCAACAGAGGACGGGCGCCTGCGGATTTACGGAGGCGTCGCCCGTCATCATGCCAACGTTTTCGGGTCCGAAGTCGCGGCAGAGGGAGAGAAATTTTTCGTTTACGAGCGCCTTGATCGGACAGGTGTAAACCGAGCGTTCGCCGGAGCAAAGGGCCTTGAAATGAAACGCGGAGGCGACAAGAGATTTACCCGAACCAGTCGGCGTATTCAGAACGACATTATGCCCCGCGAGCAGTTCGAGGATCGCTTCCTCTTGCTCCGGGTAGAGCGCGAGCCCACGCGCCGAGATCACCGTCAGGAACCGATCCAACACCGCGTCCGCATCATACGGCCTCGGCAAGGGAGCGAGAGGAGCGGGTGGCGTGGTGTCGGGCGACGGCATGTGCACTTACGTCATCACGGATTTTATGATCTTGGCGAGCGCAAGCGTGGTAATGAAGAAAAACAGACGCTTTCGCGTTGCCTAAGCCTCGCGGGATTTGCTGACTCGGCGTACCAGAATCAACGCTTGATGAAGCGCGAGGTCATATTGCTAACAGCATATCTGCTTCTTCTGCTCAACTGCCATTTATCGGCCGCAGCAGAAGGTGGAGCGTGCGAATCTTTGATGCCGTTCACCCAGCGGGCTTATGTTTGGCAGCGAGTTTGGACTCCAGCGCTTTGCCGGATTGTGGAAGCACATGCTGGCAATTTTTCTGCACTGGATGTTTTCGCGGCGGAACTAAGCTTCCAGCCTTCGCAAAAGATCGTGTACGCAGAGCCGAACTGGGTGGTGCTTTCAAAATCGGCACGTGATGTCGGTTTAGTGATTAGAGTCGGATCGTGTTGCAGTGACTTCGCCGATGATTCAGCGGAAACGAATTTAGTACTGTTGGTCTGTAAACGTGCAATGGCAGATGCCGCGAAACACGGGATTAAAGCCGCCGAGCTACAGATCGATTTCGATGCCGCAACGGCACGCTTGAGGAACTACGCGCAGTTGCTGCGGGCGGTGAGGCGCGGGCTTGGTCCGACGAGAGTCGTTATCACAGTCTTGCCTGCTTGGCTGAGCAGCCCGGCTTTTCGTGAGCTGGTTGATGTTGTGGACAGCTATGTGCTGCAAGTGCACTCGCTCGAAAAACCGAAGTCGTTTGATCAGTCTTTCAGTCTCTGCACGGCCGACCAATCCATGCAGTGGATACGCGCTGCGACGGCGATTGGACGTCTGTTTCGAGTGGCGCTTCCGACCTATGGCTACCGCGTGGCGTTCGCATCGAATGGATCATTTTTAGGGCTGCAAGCGGAAGGACCAGTGCGAGCCTGGCCGAGGGGGACGCGGTTGAGGGACGTTTGGGCTGAACCGTCGGAAATTGCGCGCATTGTTAATACCGTGACGAAAGAACGCCCGGCGAGGTGCGAAGGGCTGAGCTGGTTTCGTTTGCCCAGCGACGAGGACGAACTGGCGTGGCGCTGGCCTACGATGCGAGAGGTTATGCAGGGAAAAATCCCAAAGGCGGAGTTAAAAGTTACAGCCGTGCGCAACCGAGAAGGCGCGCATGATCTCGTGTTGCGCAACGAAGGCACGGATCGTGGAAAAGCCAGTGCGGTTTGCCTTCGCTGGAGCCGGTCAAAACTAGTCGCCAGCGACATGATCGATGGTTGGCTTTTGATCCGAAAAGGGGGAGGCGAGGTGCTGCTTCAGCCTCCCGCGGGAGGAGAAGCCGTTTCTATTAAACCAGGCGTAACCGCCAATATTGGCTGGCTTCGTTTTGATTCAGAAGTGGAGATCACTGTTTCGGCCAATCCTTAAACAACCTTTCTATGTCACGCCGCCTATTTTTTATTCCACGCCTTCTTATTGGTGTTGGAACGTTCGTTATACTGAACGTTCGCGAGGCCCGCAGTTGTGGGCCCGACTTTCCCAATAGTTATTTGGACAGCTCTGTCTGTGACCTCATGACGCTGCCTGCGCTCAGTTTTGAGCGTGAGCTCGTGCGATTGCTGCCGACGCCGCCAAGTCCGCGACTGTCGGCCAGCGACGAAACCAAGAGACTGGCCGAGGCAGAAGTGCGCGAGGTGCGGGAAGCGCTGGATAAAAATGGCCTTTCGGCGCGCGTGATCGACGAACTAGTGAAAAGTTACCAGCGTGAACTGCCGCCATCACCCCTGCCGAAAGAGTTCGCGTTGTATGCGCAGGGTGCAAAGGCCTGGCATGAGGAAAACTTTGGGAGTGCGCTGTCGGCGTGGAGGGAGTTGCTCGCTTTGCCTCCGGAGCAGCGGCGCTATCGCACGGTTTGGGCGGCGTATATGGTTGGGCGAATGCTCTGGGCAAGAGATCCCAACGCTGCCTGTGAGTCACTGCGCCTAACACGCGAAGCGGCAAAGCAAGGGTTTGCCGATAGTCAGGAGTTGGCTACGGCCAGTCTCGGGTGGGAGGCACGAACCCGTCTGCGCAGCGCTGACTATACGAGTGCACTCAAACTCTATTTCCAGCAGTTCGCTTGCGGGGATGCATCCGCGCTGGCTTCGATTCAACTCACACTAAGACGAGTGTTCCAAGGCAGTCCCTACGTACTCGAATCCGGAGGAGATGCTTCCATCTGTTTGATGCAGGACGTGATGCCGTACCCGGCCTCGGACCGGAATTTGATAATAATTGCGGAAGACAAAGAGCTTCGTGGCGTCGTGACGGCGTGGTTTTCTTCGCGCGGTGGACCGATGTTGCGGTGGTCCACGAAGGAGGCTGCTGTGCAATTTAACAGGTGGTTGAAGTGCTTGGGGAGTATGAAGTGTCTCGACCCGGGCGAAGCCGACCGCTGGTGCTGGGTGGCATATCAAAACGGGCTTTGGGACGAGGCGGAAAAATTCGCCGACATCGCTTCTGCTAATGCGCCCGCGAGCGAATGGGTGCGGGCCTTGCTGCTGCTGCGCAAGGGGCAGGTCGATGACGCGGCAACGCATTTATCGAATGCGGCAAAATTCTTTCCCGAGGACGCCGCGATTGCAGGAAATCCGCAACAGCCTCGCAGTTACGCCTTCGGGAGTGCTCAATACGAACAACAGCCTCTGGGCGACATGCCTGCCTACCATTTTGACGGTCTTAATGGCGTGTTCGCTTTGAGTCGTGAACGCTATGTGGAGGCGCTGCGTTTGTTCCTTCGGGCCAGCCACTGGAGTGATGCAGCCTACGTTGCCGAATACATACTGACTGAGGACGAGCTGCTGAAATATGTCCGGGAAGAGAAGCCGACAGTTATCCAATTCGACTTGAATCGCGAATGCTGGACGCCGCTTAACTTGAGGCATCTTTTGGCTAGGCGACTGGTTCGGTCCGGTCGGTTTGATGAAGCGTGCGAATTTTTTTCCGACGACATGAAAAAGGCGTTTGACGCCTACGTCTGCGATGTTCGGTTGGGATTCGATACAGCCCAGCCTGCCAAAAAGCGGGCGGAAGCCTTTTGGTCCGCTGCGCAATACATTCGCAAGTTTGGTATGGAAACGCAGGGCACGACGCTTGAACCTGACTTTTATATTTGGCGCGGCCTCTTCAACTGCTGGCCGCAAATCTGGCAGAGGCGCGCCTTGGGCGGCAAAGGCCCCTCTTATCGCGAATCTGATCGGACCAGCGAAGATTGGAAAGTGGCGCAGGCATTTGTGGCCTCGGAAAACGAACTCACGCGCGCAAAGGAAATCAAAGTGCCGGAAAAACGCTTTCACTACCGTTATCGTGCGACGGAATTGGCCTGGCTTGCTGCGGCATTACTGCCGAACGATGACGAACAGATGGCGACGATTTTGAACACGGCCGGTCGCTGGATTGCTGCGCGTGATCCCCAGAGCGCCGATCTGTTCTACAAAACGCTCGTGCTTCGGTGTCCGAACACCGATACCGGCAAGGCTGCAGCGGAGCGCCGATGGCTAGTGCCTGACGGTCGGAAGTGATCGGGCTTGCATGAGTGGCTCGTGTTGGCTCGTTTCAGCGCAAAGACACATGCCCAAAATATCCCCGAAAAACCTCAAAATTGGACTCCTGCTCTCGGCGGATGCGGAATATGGGCGCGGCGTTTTGCGTGGGGTGGCGGATTTTGCGGAGGAT
>JAYTWC010000407.1:0-2150 GCA_043743635.1 Verrucomicrobiota bacterium
AAGCCTTCGCCGCCAAAATCGACATCACCTACGAGGAACACAGATGAAGATGCGACCACCGCCTAACAGGTTATTCAGCCGACACCGATTCAATCGACAAATACACTAGTCTTTTCACTCGTTGGTGAGACGATCTGACCGTCCTGATCAACGCGAAATCTGACAATGAGATACTCCCCCGAGTGAGCGGTCTCCCACAACGGAACGACTAAAGCGATTTCTCCCGGTTCGGCAGCCGCTATACTCCATTTTTCCGTTCTGGCACCCATTTTCATCAACCGGGCTTCGAAATTGGCCCGAGCGTGCTCTTCGAGCAAGATCGTTGAAACTTCCTTCGTTATCGCGGCGATGCGCTGCTCAGGAGACGTGCCTGTATTTCTCGAAACACAACCGACCATCGCAAACACACCAACCGCCAGAACCATCGTAATCGTTTTCATATTTTTGGTCAGGGTTACCTTGCCACACCCGATAGAGTTTTTGCTAAAACGGAGTCAAAGGTTTTTCCACCGTCGACCCCAACGAACCTACGCACAAGCACCATCCCGACAAGGCCGAATTCGATCGGTTTTCTTTGCGCCTTGGCGACTTTGCGTGAGTCACATAATCAACCGATAGCGACGAGGATGAGTTTCACGCAAAGCCGCAGAGGCCCAAAATAAACATCCAATCCGCCGACCCAGTCATCGGCCCATAGCCTACTTTAAAAACTCAATCGCCGTGATCTCCAAAAACCGCGTCTTGGATTTGGTCTGGCTGTCCTCGCGCTCACGGATGGTCGCTGTGATCATTGCGTTACGGCCTGCCATTCCTGGCTGTATTAACGAGGCCGGGATCTCAGCCGCGATATCCACCGGGCCCGTGCAGGCACGGCAGTGTACAAAATAATCCGCACCACCACGCTTACGCTCTACAACAACGATCTGACCATCGGACTTCACCGTGGCCCCCACTTTGGAATCGGCAAACGGTGAAAAGAAGTCGGCGCGCAACGAACCAACTGTTACCGCTAGAAATAGAATGAGGAGCGTGATGATTTTCACTATCTGACTGACCGAACCTAAACGCCTGAGCCAGCGCAGCAAGAATGAACTCGATTCGGTATTCTTTGCGACTTTGCGTCTTGGCGTGAAACTCCTCTCCACCGCTATCGATAGGCGATTTAGCTCACGCCAAGTCGCGAAGAAGAAAATCAATCTACCGATCTAAAATCTTATCGCTGAAGCGCGAAGGAGCAGAGACTGCAGAAGAAATTGATTTCAGTGTTTTCCGCTCCTCAGCGCTTCCGCGATGGAACTGTCTGTTTGCTGCATGCTTACCGCTGTAGTCAGGGTCGCCGCCGAGGAAGCGGGGGCAGCGACCCTGGCTGTTTCTAGAGCGTCAATCACTTCACAAAGAATGGGTGCGGTGAGATGAGCGGGCGAGAGGCTTCGCTCGCGGGGGCCTTAATCGTAATGTCGTCAAAAATCATCGACGGAACTACAAGGCTCACCATTTCCGAACTATTCAAGCCCGCCAGGCGGTTGACGAAGAATGGGGAGTGATAAATGATCGAATCCTGTCCCGCCGCTGCAATGTCCTTGAAGGCGGATAACGTCAGACTGCTGATCTCGGCGTTGCGCACTAGTTCCTCGTGTCCGTCAGCGTAGAGTTTGAAAACCATGACGGCTGGTTCGATACGGCCCGAGGTGCGGTCGGCCATGGGGGCGTTTTCCAACAGGCTCCTGAACATCGGGCGGGTCACGCGGCGCACCACGTAGCCGTAATCGCGGCCACGCAGTTGAGCGAGCTTGAGTAGTTCGGCCCGGAGTGCGGCGGTGGTCATGGTCTCGCTGGCCGTAACGATGAGGTTACTGGGGAATGGCCCGCCACCGTGACGGCTGCCGGTGCTTTTCACGAGACCAGGCGTAGGCACGCGGTCGGTGAGCAGCGTCTTGATGCGGCCGCCTTCGACGAGGGTGACCTTGCGCGTGGGTACGCCTTCGTCATCGGTATCGGCCGTGCCGAACAAGGGCGCACCGTTAAAATCTTTGCGACGGGGCTCATCGGTTAGGCCGAGGAATGTCGGGAGAACGCGGCCGCCGATTTTATCCTGAAATGGATTTTCCGCCATCGAGACGTAACCGGCGAATTGTTGCGAGCCGACGACC
>JAYTWC010000408.1:0-7550 GCA_043743635.1 Verrucomicrobiota bacterium
GGTGAAAATTCCTGTGACCGCGAAGATGCGGCTCGGCTGGGATGATGAGAATTTGACGGCCCCCGATTTAGCCCGCGTGCTGGAAGAAACGGGCATCGCGGCGGTTTTTGTGCATGGCCGAACCCGCGCCCAAGGTTTTAGCGGTACGGTTAATCTCGCAGGAATCCGAGCCGTAGTGCAGGCGGTAAAATCGATTCCAGTGATCGGCAATGGCGACGTGACGACGCCGGAAGCGGCAAAAAAAATGATTGATGAAACAGGTTGTGCGGGCGTGAGCGTGGGACGCGGTGCGTTTTATGATCCGTGGATTTTCAAGCGCACCGCACAACTCTTGCGCACGGGAGCGCTTCCGCCGGAGCCGACGTTTGCCGAACGATTGCACGTGATGCAGCGCCATTTCGATCTGACGGTCGCAGCGTTTGGCGAAGAACAGGGTTGCCGGATGTTTCGCAAAATCGCGCCGTGGTACGCAAAACGTTTTGGACCTGCGATCGAGTTCAAGAAACTGATCGTGAAGATCACGAAACGCGCCGAATTCGAGGCGGTGGTGACGACTTACATCGAATGGCGAAAACAGTTTTGCGACGACCACGGCGAACTGCTGCCGCGCTTTCAGCCTGCGCCGATGGTGGCATCGTTCATGCGGGCACCAGGCGAACCAGAACCAAATGCCATCGCCGTGCCCAAAGGACCAGTCGACCGATGGTAAATGGGTCCGCCGAAGGAGCGTAACCGGAAAGGGAAAAATCTGAGGGGCCGCTCAATAACGACGGATGACCGTCGCACCGGTGTCATCGCGGAAAATGAGCTGCTTGGAGTCGACGTCGATTTTTAAAAGCGTGATGGCAAGCTTGTCATTTACCACGTCGCCGGGGTGAACCATTTTACCATTGAGCATCGCGCGGGCGTTATCGCCCTGAAACACGCCATTCACGCGCATGTTAACTACAAACTGCTTAAAAGGTTCGGCTGGCGGAGGCTCCACTGGAGCAGCAGGAACAAGCGGTTCAGCCGCCTTTGCCGGTACAGCCCGGATCGGTGATGTCGCGGTTGCGACCGCAGGCGTCTCCTCAATGACACTGTCGACGCCTTGCTCTTTTTCACGTTTATCAATGTCGGCAACAACATCACGAGCGGTGGCAATCGCCTTGCCGGCGGCCGAAACCGGCTTGTCGACGAGTTTTGGCGGGCTGGGCGCCGGTGGCGGTACTGATGCTGGTTTTGCAGCCGCCGCAGCAACGGGTGGCGAATCTTTGGCCGCCTGCGCTTTTGATCGCGACTTGGAAATCCCGTAGACAACACCCACGACGACGAGCACAACCAAAACAATACCGGCAAGCAACTTATCGGCTTTAATGACTGGCGGCGCAGACGACTCTTGCCGCATAGCGACAGGTTCGGCTAGGTTGCGTGGCGTCGGAACATACGGCGGTTTTTTAAGCGTTACAGGAGGAGGAGTCACCAGCGGAGGCGGAGGTACCACCACGGGCCGATCGACGACCGGCGGAAGTGAAGCGGCAATAGCCGGAGCAGGACGAATGTTCTCGGGAACAACCACCGGTGGCGTAGAAAATGGAACTGGGGTCGCAAATGAAATCGTCGGCGCCTCCGGAGCAGGCGTTTTGGGCTTAAGCCGAAGGCGCAACAGATCGGACTCACCACCCGTTTGAGCGGCCGACTCGACGACGGGAGTTGCCTCGGCGGGCACCGTCGTCATTGGCACCGGCGCCACAGGAACAGAAGGTGCAGATGAAGAAACCGGTGCAGCCGGAGTTGCGGAAGCTGGGGATTGGCGCGGTTTTAAACGCAGTGAAGGCGGATTGGGCTCGTCACTCATGAGGGATAAACATGGAGGTTAGCAGAAAAATTGAAACAAAAAGGTTCGTGACACCGGGCTTTTTTAACCGTTGTAAGGGGCTAGCTTTATCTCGACGCTTTAATAGCAACTCTTTCGTAAGATTTAGGTCAAAAACCTCCATGCGCATCTCCGTCCTTTCTCTCCTTCTAGCGGCTTTCTGTTTTTCCGGCTGCATTAATTTCGTCAAGCCCGAGCCCCTCGCCGGCCAAATAGAAGACTCCATGAAAACCCGCTGGGTGGCAAAACGCATGGCTGAGCTTCAGGCCACTGGTACCGCAACCGATCCGCGTGAAGCGCGCAGAATCGCGGTCGAAGAATTTAAAAAGAAATACGAGTACACTTCAGCTGCGGCAAAGCCCGATCCGGTGTCGAGCACAACGCCCTAAAGCAAGATACGAGCATCAGCCGCTTTTTTTAGGGCGGCTGAAATATCCACAAACTACGCGGGGCAGAACAAGAGAGGTTCAACCTCTCAAGAGCTGAAGAACAGCCTGAGGAGATTGATTCGCCTGAGACAGCATCGCCGCCCCACTTTGGAGCAAGAGGTTAAACTTTGTGAGCTGAGTAGATTCCTGAGCCACATCCACATCTTCAATACGCGATACGGCTGAGGAAATGTTCTGGCTTTCAACGGTGAGCGAGTTGGCTGCGAGTTCAAGGCGGCTATCGACACCGCCAAGGATGGAATGCTTATCCGCGATAACCCCAATCGCATCGGTGATTTTTTGAGTACCACCTGCATCGGTGACTGAAAGGGTGTAGTTACCCGAAGCGTCCTGCTTGATAAGATCGAGCATGGGACCCGTGCGCAAATTGGTTTCCGGAATCGTGATGACGTCGCCGGCGTGAGACCCAGAAGCGACGGTTAGCCCAGCAGGATTCGCCCCATAAAGAGGGAGCCCACTGTAAGTGCCAAGCGGGTTTGATACATCGACCGTGCCGCCAATTTCGGCCGTAGTACCTCCAATGGTCTGACGAAGTTGATCCTGAAGTTGTTTAAATTCCGTCTGGTAGAGAGCAATGTCGCCGGCGCTTTTTACCGCATCCGTGGCATTTTGAGTTAGCTCTGACATACGGTTAAGCAGCCCGCCCATGCTCGCAAGAAAACCGACCGAGGACTGAACGTACGAGGAGGCATTCTGGACGTTGGTGGCGGCGGCTTGCGTGCGTTTGTGCTGGGCATCCAGTTTACTGATGGAGCCAACACCCGCAGGGTCGCTGGCCGGATCGGTGATACGCAGGCCGGAACTGAGCCGATTTAGCGAGCGACCCAATAATTCGTTGATACGTCCGAGGTCTTGGGCGGCAGAGAGAGTTTGAATATTGACGGTGCTCATGAGTGAGGTGCTCAGACCGGTGGCTTGGGCTGAATTGCCACAGGGGCAGCGATTTTCGGCCGGGCAAGTTTCGGCAATGCCGCACCGGGCTTTAGTGCAGCGGCCTGGTTGGTGGCAGCAATCTCGGCAAGAACCTCCTTACGGAATATCGGGATCTCGCGAGGAGCATCGATGCCGATTTTAACCATATCGCCGTCGATGCGGGTGATCTTTATTTCGATGTTTCCACCGATGATGATCGACTCATTAATTTTGCGCGTGAGGACAAGCATGGCAGTTGGATTTAATGTCCGGCGACGGCCGCGTTGTCGATCAGAGGATGATGTGCACTGTAACGCCCATAGTTGGCGAGCACACATTGTTTCGCAATGCCCGTGCGACGATTCACAATAATAGGGCCAGCCAAGTTGACGGTGGCGGCGGATTGTGGACCTGGGTGCACGGTGACGATGTTGAAAACCAATGCATCAGCAGATTCCGTAATGCCCAGCGAAGTCGCGTCTTCATCAAACAACTCAAGATCGTAGTCCGGGATGATGCCGGCGGGCTCGATCACTACAAAATGAAGCTGATCGGGACCATGCAGCCGGAGCCAAATAAAGGGCAGCTGCTCTGGGTCGTAGAGCAGTTCAAAGCTCTTGTACTCAGGCAGGCCCACGAGTCCGTCCGGAAGGCGGAGAAGTTGCGTGGTGGAATCTTTGTCGGTCGGGGTTGTTTCTGGACTGACTTTCATGAGGAAAAGGAAACGAAGTAAATAGAGCGTTTCACGAAGCTGGGTTTATTTCAAATAGTCCAAGAGGGACATCTGTAGAATTTTTGTGGCAGACGAAAGCGCAGCCTGGTAGGCGGTGGAGGTCTGACTGAGTTTCACGGCACTGGTCGCCATGTCAGCGTCGGCCTCGTTTGAAACGAGCTTTTCGAGGTTGGTAGCCCGCGTCGACTGCTGACCCTGGGTGACTTCGATACGCAACTGGACAGCGCCCTGTTCGCTCAAGGAATTGACGAGGAGATTCTCCGAACTGTCCAGATTTGGTATGACGGCGGCAACGGCAGTGCTGGTGCCCGAATTGAGGGCATCGCGCAATGCAATCAGGTTGTTGACGAAGGTGCCGAGCCCGGTGTTGGTGGCGCTCGAACTGCCTGGCGCAAGTTTGGAAAGTTCGGAAATCTGCACACTGGTTTGGGCATTGTTGCCGAAATAAGCGACAGAGGTAATGTCGCCCGCCACGTTGCGCGTCGCAACCAGTGGCGCGGTGCTCACGGCGGTGCCGGAAAACAGATAATCATTGCGCAATTTCGTATTTCCACTCTGGACGGCTTGCTCGATGAGCTGATTGACCTCTTGGGCGTAAGCTTTGTAGGCGTCGGGGCTAGAAGTGCCGGCACCAAGTGTGCCGATTTCTCCAGCACGGTCGGAGAGCTTTTTAATATCTTGCAGACCTGAATACGTCGCCTGCGAGACCTCGAGCGCACGATTGGCATTTGTCTTGAATTGCTGAACCTGCCGGGCTTCTGCATCCAAAATCAGGATACGCCCCATTGCCGATGGATCGTCCTCGGGCTGAAAGATCTTCTGGCCGGTGGCGACCTGATTCTGAAGCTTGGCCTGTTGTGTGCTCAGTTTCTGGATCTGGGCGAGCACTGAGTCCGAAACAGTATTACTGGCGATGCGCATGGGAAACAGGGCTGATGAGGTTAAAATTTATGCGGTTAAAAAACTTCAGGCACCGAGCCGGTTGACTACGGTATCGAGAAGCTCGTCTAAAATGGAAATGATGCGCGAGGAGGCCTGGAAGGAGCGTTGGTATTTGATCAAATCAGACATCTCTTCGTCGAGAGAAACGCCGCTGACTGAATCGCGCTGTGACTTCACTAAATTGGCGATTGAGGTTTGACTGGTAACGTGGGCGGTAGCCGTGGTCACTGCCTGGCCAAGATCAGTTACGGTCTTGGAATAATACTGGCTGAACGTGCCGTTGATCGAATTAGCGGGTGTCGCGAAGGTTTGGCTGGCGAGATTGGCTACGGCTTGGGCAATGGTGTTGTCACCAGCCGCGCCGCCATCGGAAGCTTTCAGGTTCGTAGCGGTAAGTGCGCTGTCGAGCGCGATGGTGCCGGCAGTCAAGCCGGCGGCGTTAAAGAAATCGCCCGTCACACCGGTCGGATTATAGGTGGCATTGACGGAGGTGACGAGCTGCTTGGAGAGGTTGTCGAGATTGGTCCGCAACGTGGCAACTGCACCATCTCGGGCGGTAAGCGTGCCCTTGATCGAGCCACCTTTCAACACGATGGCCGTCGCTGGCGAACCAGCCGATATCGTCGAACCACTGAGCGTGACTGGGCCGGTCGTTGCGGCGAGGTTGATCAACTGGACAGGATTGTTGCTCGCATCGCGGGCAAAAACCTGGATCTCACCGGCAAAAGTCGGATCTAACTTGACCTCGATTGCCATCTTCGTCGCGAGGTGTTCGACCAGTGACTGGCGTTGATCGCGCAAATCCACCGCTGCACCAGGCTGGTTAATTTCCACCCGGCCGATCTGGCCGTTGAGTTCAGCAATGCCCGCAAGCGTGCTGTTGACGTCGTTGACGTCACTACTGATCTGCGAAGTCAGGTCACTCTGCAACTGGGTGAGGCGCTGATCTGCTTCATTCAACCCATCGGTGAGGATGCCGGCTTTCTGCACGAGAGCTTGCCGCTCGCCGACATCAGTCGGACTCGCGGAAAAACTCTGGAACGAATTGAAAAAGTCGCTGAGCGCCTGAGCAATTCCATTGGTGCTACCAGTCGACCCCGTCGTGCTCACAGCACCCGAACGATCGACTGACTGACCAAGGTTGGCCTGCGCATTTTGATAAGCTGATTGCTCGGCCGTAAAGGACGACAACAACGACGACTCACGCACAACCTGCGCATCAAGCAAGGAATCGCGCAGTTGCTGGATGCCGATGGCTTCTACGCCGAGGGACTGAACACCGATGTCGGTCTGGACCGAACCGCGATCGCCATAGACCACGCGTTGCCGCGAATAACTCGCGTTGTTAACATTGGCGAGATTGCGACCAGCAAGTTCAAGCGAACGCGACGAGGCCGTAAGTGCCTTGACGGTATTGTTTAGTTCGCCGAATAGTCCGCTCATGATAAAACCTGTTTAATGGTTAAAATATTCAACCGGCGGCCTGCCAGCCGGAGATCACAGAAACCGCACTGACTGAACCCCGCTGCGAATAGGTGCGGGCCGTCTGAAACGATTCAGGCATCAAGGTCCGGAGCGCCTCTTCATGCGCCTGAACCGTGCGTGCGAGCAGCACCTGATTCTGCCGGGCGTCACGCCGGATGCGATGGATGAGATGGTTGATCTCGTCGATCAAGGCATTGAGAAGCGGCTGCACTTCGACCGGGAAGTGCGGCAGCATTTGCCGGAGACTCGCGTCGGCAGGACAGCCACATTTCGTGGCGAAGGCGTGGACGCATTGTTCGCGGCGTTCACGGCTCGTGTGCGTCGCGCGGGCCTGCTCCTCGATGGAAAGAGCAAGCGCAGCGACCTGGTCAGCGTCACGACGGAGAAGGTTGGCCTGTTGCTCCTCGAAGAGGGCAAGCAAGGCACCATACTCCTGCAATTCGTTACGCAGACATTCAGTGATAAATTCCCAGGATATATTCACGGCGGTTAATAAGATTAAAGGTGAGCATCCGCAGCGGGCTGGCCATTGTCGGCAACCGGAGCCACGGTATTTTTAGGAGTTAATTGTCGTTCGAGAATGCGTGCGAGGCCAAGGCCTCCGCCCTGTGCGAGACTGTTGGCGAGCGTATCGGTCAACATAAAACCATACATGCTACCACCCGAATCTTTCGCTCCACCCAAACTGCCCGACATCATCGGCTCAACGCTGGGCGCAAGCAACTGCCGCAGGATGATCGCCTCAAACTGTGAGGCAGCCTTCTTGATCGCCGCCGGATCGCGGCTGGAGTTGGTGGATTTCGAGTTGTTCGTCCCAGATGCAGCCTGATCCGCGCGCCAAGCCTGCAACGAGGCGATGCTCGCGGGTGAAGAGGATGGGCTGATGGCGGAGATATTCATGTCAGTTGATCACAAGCTCGGCCTGAAGAGCGCCAGAGCGTTTCAGCGTTTGGAAAATCGACATCATTTCGCGGGTCGAAACACCGAGCGCGTTCAGCGCAGCGGCCATGCGGTCGATGGTCGGTGCCTCATTAACTACAACGAAGCCGCCCTTCACCTCATTTACCGCAGTCTGCGTGCTCGGCACCGCCACGGTCTGGCCAGAATTGTTAAACGAGTTCGGTTGCGAAACCGATACATTGGAGGAAATCGTGATCGTAAGCGCGCCGTGGCT
>JAYTWC010000409.1:0-2360 GCA_043743635.1 Verrucomicrobiota bacterium
CAGGCTGTTGAAAAGCGGGTGATTTTTCAGCGTCACGATTTTTCATGGGTGAGTTTTTCAAAATTGAGCGTGGAAACCGTGGTAACGGCTGTCCCAACCGTTGGCGCTGGCCGGCGGGTTGGTTCGCGGCGCGGCTCGCCGACCGACCGCGCCCGGGTTTTCACCCGGTTTTCGGCGGCGGTTCATGCCGCCACCCCCAGTCGCGCCAGCCGCAACAGGTTGTAAGTCCCGGCCACAAAGTAGCCCCAGGCCTGCGTCCGCTCCAAGCCCCGATACCGGCTCCGCCGAAAGCCACCCACGGTTTTGATCCAGCCAAAGATCTCCTCCAACCGTTTGCGGATTTTCAAACTCGTCTGGTAGCCCGGCTGGGTCGTGGTGCGTCCGTCCAGTCCGGCCACGTTCACGTTCGCTTTGCACGCGACGTGCGGCGCAATCGCCCGCGCCCGGCAGCCTTGCACAAACGCTTGCTGGTGGTAGCCCTTGTCCGCGCCCACCGTCTTGATGTTCACGCCTTCATGCAGTTTCTGATGCTCCGCCATCTGCGCCAGCGCCACCGCCGGTTCGCCTTGTTCAATCGGGTTGTGCAGGGTGAAGTCGGCGCACAATCCATTCCGGTTTTCCATCAGCGCGTGCGCCCCAAAACACAGCCGGGCTTCCTTCCCGCTGGCTTTGCGATACAGCACGCTGTCGCCATCGGTGGTGCTTTGATGCGTGGTGTTGCGCCGCTGTTCCCCGCGAAAGTTGATGGTGGGATTGCTCGGATCCTCGTCCTTGGCCGATTGCACTTTCGCCCCATCACTCCCGTCTTTGCGGACGAAGCTTTTCAGGCTCGCCCACGACTCGATCAGCGTGCCGTCGGCGGTGAAGTGTTCGTTGCTGGTCCAGCCTTCCTGCCGGCTCTGGTCATACACTTCGACGAAGAAGAGTTTGGCCACATCGGCGGACAGCACGCGGTCGTAGTTCTTGGCAAAGATACTGTGATCAAAACCACCTTCGCTGAACTCGCGATCCAGAAACCAAAGCCAGAGGAGATTGTAACTGAGTTGTTCGCAGAAGAGCCGTTCGCTGCGGACGCTGTAGAGCGCCGTCAACACGCGCGCCTTGAGCAGTTGCTCCGGCGGAATGCTGTCCCGCCCGCCCGCCGCATAGAGTTCATCAAACAACGGCGACAGCTTTTGCAGCACCGCATCCACCCGCGTCTTGATCGCCCGCAACGGATGGTCGGTAGGCACACACTGGTTGAGGTTGATCACCGTCAGAAAGTCCGGCTGGGCTTGGGGTTTTCCACGCATGGTGTTTCAGACATTAACCAACCTGAAAAGTTTCAAACAAAAATCGTTTTTCAACAGCCTGTTAATGAAATGAAACCGGCCTGCGGTGCAGGAACTGGCTTCCGCTGAACGCGGAGTTGCCAACATCAGTGCCACCCCCATCGCCAACAGGATCAATTTTATCTTCATCTAATTTTAGGGAATGATCGAGGTCCACACCGTAAAGCCTTCTGAAATCTGCGGGTCGGTGCCGTAAAGATATTCCTTCAAATTAGTCAGGCCATCATGGTCAGGATCACTCATCGGATTGGTGCCGATGCCGCCGAAGTGCAGCACCTGCCAGCCGTCCGGCAGACCGTTCCCGTCCGTGTCCTCCACATTGGGATTACTGTGACTCACCAGCAATTCGTAGGCGTCCGTCAGGCCGTCGCCGTCCGCGTCGCGCGCCGTGCCGAGAATGAAGAACACTGCGCCGTTTACCGGCAGGCTGGGAATTGAATAACGGGAACAAGTGCCGCCCTCGCCCAACCACGCCCAGAGGCCGTTGGTCAATGAGGAGGCGAGTGCCGGCGCGGCAAACACATCATACAGTCCGCCGGAGGTTCCGCCCGCAATGCTGAAATTGAAGGTCATCGGCTGGCTCACCGCCGACGCGCTCACGTTCGTCATCCACACGTTGCTGCCCGTCACGCAATCGCCGCTCGCACCCAGATATTGTAAATAACCCGCACCGGAAATGACGTTGAAACTGGAAGGTGATGAGGACGGATAAGAAATGTTGGTCGCTGAGAGTTTGAACATGGCTTTGTTCTGCGGACTCAACAGGTAATAGGTCAACTCGTGGGCGAACGTCTGCGCGATCGTCCCGGCATCCAGCGGCGTATTGTAAGTTTTTAGCGTGTTGAAAAATCCATGCGCCTGATTTGCTCCGTTGCTATCGCTGCCGATGCAGAAGCCGTTGGCCAGCACGTCCGCACCGGGATACACCGTGATCGGCGGACCATTGGTCGCCAGTCCGCCGTCCAGATACAAGGCCGTGTTCGTGGCGGAATACGTCACTGCAACGAAGTGGAAATAATTGGTCGTCCA
>JAYTWC010000410.1:0-2680 GCA_043743635.1 Verrucomicrobiota bacterium
CGAATTGCTCGCCGCTGACCCAATACGCCTCCGATCCCTCACCTCGTTCCCTTGGATTGTTGACTGGTTATTATATCTTTGATTGCAACTTGGTATTAGGTTCGGTCGGCAGTGGCGCAATGCCGGACGCCATCAAGAACGCCTATGATACCGTTGCCCGCACACTCGCCGCTCATAAACTAGGCTTCCAACACGTCGTAAAAGAGAACGTGTACACAACCGATCTCGACGCCCTAAAAGCCAACAAAGCAGTGCGCAAAGCATATTATGGTACCGATTACCCCGCCGCCACCTGGGTGCAAGTTGCACGTCTCTTCCAGCCGGAATATGTGATCGAAGTCGAAGTTGTCGCTGTGTTCCCCAACTAATCACCCGCTCACCACTCAGTTTCCAAAACCGGAGCATTCGCCTCCGGTTTTTTTGTGGACGTATTTTCTGATTCCAGAATTCCCCGGTTCCAGATTAACTCCGCTCTTTCGAATGAAGCTTCTCCTCACCAACGACGACAGCATTGAAAGCATTTTCCTGCACGAACTCGTGCACGCCCTGCGCAACGCAGGCCATCAACTCTACGTCGCCGCCCCCAAAACGGAACAAAGCTGGATCGGCGCCGCCAAATCCCGCCATCGCGCCGTCGAGTCCACCAAAGCTGATCGTGGTTTCGGTTGCCCCACGTGGATCGTCGACGGTACACCGAGCGATTGCGTCAACATCGCGCTCGCCCACCTCTTGCCTGAACGCCCCGATGCCGTCGTCAGCGGCATCAACATCGGACTCAACGCCAGCCTCGGTTTCATCCTCGCCAGCGGCACCATCGGCGGCGCTTGGGAAGGTGCCGTGCATGGCCTGCCCGCCGTCGCGCTCTCGCAAGATCTGCCCCTCGAACAGTTCGAACAGGTCCGTCAAAATAAAGGCAAACCCGAGGGCGAAATTCATGCCACGCTCCGCACCTCTGCCGCCCACGCCGCTCGCCTCGTACCGCAATTCATCCAGGCCACGGCCGAACGCAGCTTCACCGTGCATAATATTAATTTTCCGTATCCGTGCAAAACCACCAGCGAAGTCCAACGCACAATCCCAGCACGGGTGATTATCCCCGGCCTCTTCAGTCCACAAGCCGATGACGGTACCCACCGGTTCGTGTTCAAGCTCGGCCAGGATGTCTCAGCGCCGCACCCGCTCACTGACCGCACCGCGCTCGCAACCGGTTTCATCAGCCACACGATTTTGGATTACACCAAACTCGGGATGTAAAAAACCAACAGCTCAAACGACACCGTATTCCACCTCACTTCCACCAGCTCTCTTGATTTTTTCTCCAACCCGCTACAATGACGGGCTCTTTATCTTTTAATCCGTTTACAACCATGTCCAACGCCACACCGCAAAAGTTCGAGTTCCAAGCCGAGATCAAGCAACTCCTCGATATCGTCATCCACTCGCTCTACACGGAGAAAGAAATCTTCGTCCGTGAGCTGGTTTCCAACGCCTCGGACGCGCTGGAGAAATTCCGCCACCTCCAGCTAACCGAAAAAGAAGCCTTCGACGACAAAGCTGAACTCGAAATCAACCTCACCACCGACGACAAAGCCAAGACGATCACAATCCAGGACTTCGGCCTCGGCATGACGCGCGCCGAACTGATCGAAAATCTCGGCACCATTGCCCACTCCGGCTCAAAAGCTTTTCTCAAAGCCCTCGGCGAAAACGGCCAAAAAAACGCCAACCTCATTGGCCAATTCGGCGTCGGCTTCTACTCGGCCTTCATGGTCGCTAAAACCGTCAAAGTTTACTCGCACTCCCGCAACGTCGCCGAACCCGGCCACGTCTGGACGAGCGACGGTTCCGGCAGCTACGAAATCGAAGAATGTGCCGACCTACGCCGTGGAACTAAAATCGTCATCGAGCTCAAAGATGAATGTGGCGAATTTTCAGAGGACTCAACCGTCAAGGAAATCTTAGAGCGTTACAGTGCGTTCGTCACCTTCCCGATCAACCTCAACGCGAAACGCATCAACACCATCCAGGCGCTCTGGCTGCGCAGCAAAAACGAGATCAAAGAAGAGGAATACACCGAGTTCTACAAATTCCAGGCCCACGCTTACGACGAACCGCGCCTGCGCCTGCATTTCAGCGCCGACGCCCCGCTCTCGATCAACGCCCTGCTCTTCGTCCCGAAGGAAAACCCTGAGCGCCTTGGTCTCTCACGCCTCGAACCCAGCGTCTCGCTCTACTGCCGCAAGGTCATGATCGACGCCAAGCCGAAGGACCTGTTGCCCGAGTGGCTGCGCTTCCTCAAGGGCGTTGTCGATAGCGAAGATCTCCCCCTCAACATCTCGCGCGAAACGATGCAGGACAAAGCCCTCATCGAAAAGCTGAACAGGGTCATCACGAAACGCTTTCTCAAATTCCTCGACGAAGAATCCACCGCGCGTATCGATGCCTACAATGAATTCTACGCCCAATTCGGCATCTTCCTAAAAGAAGGCGCGGCCCTCGATTTCACCCACAAAGATCAGGTCGTAAAACTCCTTCGTTACGAATCATCGCTCACCGAGAAGGGCAAAACCACTTCGCTCGCCGACTACGTTTCTCGCATGCAGAGCGAGCAAAAGGAGATTTATTACCTCATCGGGCCCAACCGCGAATCCATCGAAAGTGGCCCGTACCTCGAAGGCTT
>JAYTWC010000411.1:0-6226 GCA_043743635.1 Verrucomicrobiota bacterium
GCCTTCGGCATCGGCTCCTCCGTCAACCGGCACTTGATCGAAGGTCTGGCCCGCGTCGGTCAGGGCGAACCTTTCATCGTGACCGGTCCCGATTCGGCCGAACCCGCTGCTGCGAAATTCCGCGACTATATTTCCACGCCGGTGCTCACCCGCGTCGCGCTCGATTTCGGCGGGCTCGAAACCTACGATGTCGAACCAGCCGCCATCCCCGACGTTCTCGCGCAGCGTCCCGTGATCGTTTTCGGCAAATGGCGTGGCGCGAAAAACGGCCGCATCACCCTGCGCGGCCAGTCGGGCGATCAGCCTTACGCCAACACCTTCGATCTATCCCAAGCGACCTCACTGCCCTCCGCCGACGGCCTCGCGCACCTCTGGGCGCGCACCCGCATCGCCCAACTCGGCGACCTCGTAAACCTCAAATCCACCGACGAACGCGTCGCCCAAATAACCAACCTCGGCCTGACCTACAACCTATTGACCAAGTACACATCGTTCGTGGCTGTCGATGAAGTCGTTCGCCGAACTACACCCGCCCTACAAACAGTAAAACAACCATTACCTCTTCCGCAAGGCGTTGAGAACACCGCCGTCGGACAGGAAGTCCCCACGTCACCCGAGCCCGCCACCATCGGCATGATGGTCATCGTAGGTGCACTGTTCGTAGCGATTCTCATCCGGCGAAAACAATGTGCAGCCTGAGTCTAAAACTGCTGCCACCGACAAACTGTGTTCGCAATAAATCCAAAAGTGCCGCGCATTTTGTCCTGCCGCGCCACCATCGTGATCGCGCTCTGCCTCGCTTGCTGGCCCGTGGGGCGCTGGTACATCACACGCATGAGCGATGGCTCCGATGAACCCTGGGGCCTCGCAGCGCTGACGGCGGCTTTGCTGTTTGCACCACGCACGGGCTGGACCGAACCTCTATCCAGAGTTAAAACACTTCTCCTTTGCGGACTCATTACTATCCATATGATCACGTATCCATTTGTACCGCCACTCGGACATTCATTTGTTTTCGTGACCATGTTGGGGATCGCGGTGAGCCAACGCATTTTCCCGCTGGCATGGTGGACCCTGTTACTCCTGTCGCTGCCGGTCATTGCAACCCTCCAATTCTACCTTGGTTATCCGCTACGGCTAATAACCACACTGCTCTGCATACCATTGCTTAAACTTGGCGGCCTAAATGTGGCCGCTCAAGGCACCGCGCTTCACTGGGCGGGAGAAACCGTTATCGTCGACGCCCCTTGCAGCGGAATCCACATGCTCTGGACCGGATTGTTCCTGGCCGCCGTTCTCGCCTGCTGGCAACAACTCAACTTTCCAAAATCATTCCGCCTTCTGCGCTACGCGAGCTCCACGGTATTCGTAGCCAACGCGCTGCGTGCCGCTGCACTCTTTTGCGTCGAAGCAAAAATCTGGCCCGCGCCTGCTTGGGCACATGAAGCTGTCGGTTTAGCTTTGTTCGGTGGCGCAACCATCGCGATTTATTTTATCTCTATTTCAATGATCGGCTATGCTGCTCCAAAATCCATCCGGCCTTGAAAATCATCGCAATATTTTTTGCTCTCTGCCTCGTCGCCGCATTGATTCCCTTTCGATCTACAACCAAGCAGCCTAGCAACGCACTCGCCTCCTTCCCTGGCTGGAGTGCCGCACCAATACCCTTCCCCAAAGAACTCGTGCCGATTACGCCCAGCGCCCGAGAAGCCCGTTTCGCTGAAGATTTTCCAGGGCAAATCAAAGTTTTCACCGACGGCACACGAACCTATGTCGTGCGCTGGATTCTCACGGCCACGCGTAAACTCCATCCCGCAGCCGATTGCCTCCGCGCATTGGGCTATTCAGTGAAACCTGCCCCCATCTTCATCAGCGCCGACCGTTCGCGTTGGGGCAGCGTAAACGCAGTACGCAACACTGAAAAACTCCGAGTGCGCGAGCGTATCGTGGATGCAACCGAACACGCGTGGACAGACGTCTCTGCCTGGTTTTGGTCCGCCGCGCTCGGACGCAGTCACGGACCTTGGTGGGACATCACGATTTTCGAGCCAGCCGAACCATTGCTCATCAAAGATTCTCTTTGATCTTAGCGAGGATAGTTTGAGCGAGTTTTTCGTTGCCCAGCACACCAGCACGAATTCGAACCGTCGAAAGCGTTTCTGAAGTACGCTCAACCTTTACATTGATCTTAATATCCTCAGCCGTGCGCGCGGTAATAATTGCCACCAACGCATCCTTTTTCTCCTCAACAGACGCGAATTGCAGCTCCGTGATCGCCTTGCTGGCCGCACGCTCCATTGCCTCGAAACGCCGCTCGAAATTGGCCTGCAATTCGCCGCGCACGTAGACAACCGAACCCGGCGTCGAAGTATCGACGACCGTTACGCAGCCAGTTTGAAAGGCCGAAATTACAAGAACCGCCGCTGCGAAAAAACCGTGACGAAAAAAGAGCTGATGAGTTTTCATGGATGAACGCGGATGGACAACCAAATCGGCCCGTGGTTTCGCGACGAATCCATTTAACTGGGTCGTATTCTCAACGTCGCCTTAAAGAGCCGTTGTGCTTCAACCAAATAGTAATAATCAGGCCGGTCAAAAATCCACCAATATGCGCCCACCACGCGACCCCGCCCTGGGCCGTCGCATCGGCGACGAGCGAGCCCACTCCATTGAATGCCTGCAATGCAAACCACACAATCAACAGCACAAATGCCGGCAGCGGAACCACCGGCACCACCCAAGGCACCAGCGTGAACACCCACACCGACGGAAACAGCGCGAGATACGCACCCAACACTCCGGATATTGCGCCACTCGCACCGAGCATCGGCAGTGGCGAATACAAACTTAAACCCGCCTGAAACGCTGCCGCACCAACACCTGCCAGCAGATACAAAACAAGATAACGCACAGACCCGAACCGTCCCTCAACCGCCTTCCCAAAGACCCATAAAAACCAGCAATTCCCGACAACGTGAAAAATGCTACCGTGCAGAAACATTGACGTCAAAACCGTCAGCCATTGCCCCCCGTCAGTCCACCCACTCAGCAACCGTTGCGGCACCAGGGAATGCTCAATCAAAAACGCCGACAACCTCCGTTCGCCGTCGAGCGAAAGCGTGATCTCGTAAATAAAAATAACCAAATTTACCACGATCAAAAGACGCGTAACGACCGCCGAGCCACGACGAGGAGCATCATCCCATAGAGGAAGCATGTCCTACGAGGACGCGAACCACAAAACGGAGTCAAGACCGCTCTCAGCGTTCTGCCGATCTTAGGCTATCCTTCAATTTCCACCAACCAACCTCAACCCGCCACTTTTTCGACCGCAGTCGCAGGCGTCCTGGCAATTAGCACCTTGTCCACGCGATGGCGGTCCATGTCGACTACCTCAAAACGCCAGCCAGCGTGATCAAAATAATCACCCGCCGCAGGAATACGCCCAAACTGGGTCATCACAAAACCGCCCAGCGTCTGAAAATCTGCGTCGCCCTCGTGCGGCAGTGTATCCAGTTTAAACATACTCTTCACGTCACCGATCGCGAGCGTCGCATCGATAAGCCATGAGCCATCCTCGCGCTGCTTCGCCTCGGGCGCTTCACGACGACCCTGGGCCGGCATGTCACCCACAATGGCTTCAAACACATCGATCAACGTCGTCAGGCCCTGGATCGCCCCAAATTCATCGCTAATTAACGCGAAATGACGGCTCGATTTTTTAAACGTTTCCAGCAACTGAATCGCGGTCATCGTTTCAGGAACAATCAGCGCCGGTACCATCAAGTTTTTCAAACTGGTGGACACGCCGATCGCGGAATGCGCCCACAACGCTTTAACAGAGACAAACCCGATAACCTGATCGCGGTTGCCCTGAAATACGGGGAAATACGAATGCCCGCTCGTCACGATCTTTCGCCAGTTGGCTTCCTCAGGATCATCGAGATTCAGAAACACGATCTTCGGCCGCGGCGTCATAATCGCCGTCACCGACAACTGATCGAGCTCAAGCACGCCAGCGACCATCTCCTTTTCGGTTTTGTTGAAAACGCCCGTACTGAGACCCTGTTCGATCAAAATATTAACCTCTTCTTCCGACACCGGCTTCTCCAACGATTCCGTTTTTAAGCCAAAGAGTTTCATCGTGCCGTCCGTAAGCCAAGTTAACAGACTAACCATCGGAGACACAACACGCGCAAGATTATTGATGGCCGGCGCAAGATAGAGGGCGATCCGCTCAGGATTGGCCAAACCAAGACGCTTCGGAATCAGTTCGCCAATTACAACCGAGCAAAGGGTAATCCCCACGACCACAATCACCAGCGAGACGGCGTGCGCATGCGGAGCGAGAAGACTGAACTGCTCCAGAAAAACTTTTAGCAACGCAGCGATCGTCGTGCCGCCAAAAGCACCCGCCAGCACACCGACGAGCGTGATACCAACCTGCACCGCAGAAAGAAACCGCGCCGGGCTGCGTGCAATCGCAAGTGCAACCTTGGCCCGTTCGTTACCCTTGTCCGCGAGCTGTTTCAACCAGGCCTTACGGACAGCAACGACCGCAATTTCCGCCATTGCGAAAACTCCATTCGCCAGCAGGAGCAGGAAAAGAATGAGCAGTTCAGAAGAGAGGTCCGACATGGAAAAGACGGTCACTTTAACCGGCATACGGTTCCAAGCAAATCCTTTGCCGCACGCTCAAGCGACAGACATATACTAAATCATTGTAATACATATTCTAACAAAATATCGGCCGCGCCTCACCAAGCTGAAGCAACAAGGCCGATAAATATAGAAATCAATAATCCAGCTTGGTTTACGCTCCACCCTTTGGCGACGGGCCATCCCCATCCGGAACTTTAGGTACCGACGACGAAGAGGCTTCGGCTTTTTTCGCTTCCTCGTCCATCAATCGCTTCAATTCCAAAGGATGCTCCTCAAGCATCTCGCGCTCCGACATGCGGCCTGTCAACCAAGCCAAATTCATCGGGTAAACATCCGGATTAAAAATCACAAAATAGAAGTGCCAAACCACGATCGCGAGCGTCGCCAAGATCGCCTCATAGAAATGAATCGTGCGCGAAATATCAAAACCCAGCTTCGTGAAATAATTCATCGACGTATTGTCGAACCATAGGATAGCGCCCGTTATGCCCATGAGCAGCGTCCCCCAGACCAACGCCCAATACTCGGATTTCTCAATATAACTAAAACGCGGGAATTCAGGTTTCGTCGACGCAAGCCCGAGGTTGTAACGCAAAACATTCCACGGATCCGTCAAGTCGCGCTTCCTCGGCAGCAATGCAAAGAACAACGACCGCCCCGGTTTGGTAAACGCCAAATACGAAACATGCCACACTCCACCCGTCAGCATGACCACACCGGCAATGCGATGAATAATTCCGCGCCACTCAAAAGCGCGGCCACTCACATTACGAATCGCCGCCACCCACCATGCCTCCGGATAACGCAGCATAAAGCCTGTTAACACCAACAACACAAAACTAATGACCAGCACGGCATGCTGCGACCGCTCGTGTGCGGTCATGCGTAAATACAACCGATGCGCAACATGCTCCTCCTCAATGGTACCCTTTTGAATCGCGAGCTTGCGACGAATCTTCTTAAAGAAATCCAGCGCGTTGTGAACGAACATACCGCCAACGACAACGACGATCATCCAAACATAAATCGTGGCAACCATCCTGATCACGTCGCCATTTTTATCCTTTTTATCCCCGGCAACGGTCGCCTCGGTACTCACGTGGACTTCGCCAACCGTGAAACGAGTATTCGCTCCAGGATGGCATTGCCCGCACGTGTGCACGAGATTCGATTTATGAACGGTTGAGGCCGGATCAAGATGTGATCGGATCGCATGCACGCTGTGGCAGCTCGCGCAATTCACCACCTCGACCGACCCACCTCTAACCGCTAAGCCATGGAAACTATCCGAGAATGTCTGAAAAGAATGTGACGACATGCCGTACTTTTGCGTCAACTTCAACGACGCATGGCAACTAGCGCAGACCTGCTTAGCGACATTTCGCGCAAACACCGGCGATGCCGAATCTGTGTGCGCCTTAATCTCATGCTCACCGTGACAATCCGTACACACGGGCGAATCAATATTACCCTTTCGCAACGCCACCGCGTGAACACTACTATTATATTCTGAAACAACCTTTTCGTGACACTTTGCACACGTGCCCGGCTGGTTCTGTTTATT
>JAYTWC010000412.1:0-17265 GCA_043743635.1 Verrucomicrobiota bacterium
CGCCGTCACCGCCACGTACGCCCACCCTTTTACCACACTTACTTTCATCACCAAATTCGGATCGTGGACCAGGAAATTCAACAACGGATCCGAGACCACTATCCACAACGCTCCCACAACGACATAGATGGTCACAACCCGCATCACCATCCGTCCGACAGCACGGGTCGGTCGCTCGATGAGTTTCCGCTCAAAAGGCGTCAGGCTGCTCGCACGACTACGCGATGCCTCGGGAGTCTTGGACGCCGCCTCTTGTTGGGATTTCATGGGAGTTTCAGCCGATTGAAGACCGGAATCAACAAGCACAACGTCATTGAGTGCAATTCCATTAACGTTCCATGAACGATTGCTGGTTAGGAGAGCCTTTTACCTCCTAACATCCCCATTTCACTGTTTTCCCGTCGCCAAAATTTTACCTGCGCACGAACCTTGATTCCTCCGCGCAAATCCGCTGAGTTCTTCCCTTTTCCATGACCTCCGCGCAAATCCGCCAGAGCTTCCTCGATTTCTTCGCCTCGCAAGGCCACACGATCGTCCCGTCGTCGTCGCTCCTGCCCGACTCGCCCGGATTGCTCTTCACGAATGCCGGTATGAACCAGTTCGTTCCCATCTTCCTCGGCGACCGTAAACCCGACGTCTCCACCTGGGCCGGCGTCCGCCCGTCAAAAGACACCCGCGCTGCCGACACCCAGAAATGCATCCGCGCCGGCGGCAAACACAACGACCTCGAAGACGTTGGCTACGACACCTACCACCACACGATGTTCGAGATGCTCGGCAACTGGTCCTTCGGCGACTACTTCAAGAAAGAGTCGCTCACGTGGGGCTGGACCTTGCTCACGAAAGTCTGGGGCATTCCCGCCAAGCGTCTCTTCGCCACCGTCTATGCGCCGAAGCCCGGCGACCCGTCCGAATTCGACCACGAAGCCGCCGCCATCTGGACCGAACTCTTCAAAGCCGCCAATCTCGACCCCGCCCTCCACATCGTCCACGGCAACCGCAAGGACAACTTCTGGCAGATGGGCGACACCGGCCCCTGCGGCCCCTGCTCCGAAATCCATTTCAACCTCCAACCTTCCGACGACGAGGTCGAAGGCCGCAAAGGCGTCAACTCCTCCAGCCCGCGCTGCATCGAGATCTGGAACCACGTCTTCATCCAGTTCAACGCCAACGCCGACGGCACCTTCTCTCCGCTCGCCGCCAAACACGTGGACACCGGCATGGGTTTCGAACGCGTCGCCGGCATCTACGCCACCTCGAAAGGCTTCACCGATTTCTCCGCCGAACCGTCGAACTACAACTCCGACGTTTTCACCGCGCTCTTCGACGTCATCGCCAAACTTTCCGGCAAAACCTACAAACTCACCGTCCCGACCAAGCGCGAAGGACTAACCGAACAAGAGAACACCGACATTGCCTTCCGCGTCCTCGCCGACCACGCCCGCTGCGTCTCCTGCGCCATCGCCGACGGCATTTTGCCTGGTAACGACGGCCGCAACTACGTCATCCGCCGCATCCTCCGCCGCGGCATTTTGTACGGCAAAAAACTCGGCCTCCCGGTCGGCTTCTTCGAACAACTCGTCGCCCCCGTCGTCGAAAGCTTGGGCCAAGTCTTCCCCGAACTCGTCGAACGCCGCGACATCGTGCAACGCGTGATCCGCAGCGAAGAGGAAAGCTTTGGGCGGACGTTGGATCGCGGGCTAGTAGTTTTCTCGCGCTCTATTGAGAAGCTCACCCCCGTTGCAGCTGATATCGTCAAAGGGCCACGAGGCCCCATGGTTGGAACAACGTTCAACGTTACTGGCACTGTTTCCATTGTTTCTGGTGAAACAGCCTTCGAGCTCTACGATACTTACGGCTTCCCCCTCGACATGACGCAGCTCCTCGCAACCGAGCGCGGCCTTAGCGTCGACACCACCGAGTTCGAACGCCTGATGGAAGAACAACGCAAGCGCGGGCAGGCCTCGACCAAGAAAACAATCGTCATCGCCGCCACCGAGGGCGAAACCATTGACCAAAAGCCCACGACTTTCGTCGGCTACACCGATCTTACCGCCAGCGCCAAGCTCGTCGACGTCATCAAAACCGACAAAGACACCTTCCTCATCTTCGACCAAACGCCCTTCTACGGCGAAATGGGCGGCCAGGCCGGTGACACCGGTACAGTCACCATCGCCAACCAAACCCTCACGATTACCGACGCCCTCAAAGACAAATCCGGCCGCGTCCTCCACAAACTTGGAGGGCCGACCGCCGTGTCGGCCGTTCCGGGAACCTCCGCCACGCTCTCCGTCAACGTCGCCCACCGCCGCGCCATCTCCCGCCATCATTCCGCCGAACATCTCATCCACTGGGCGCTCCGCAAAACCCTCGGCACCCACGTCCGCCAAGCCGGCACGCACAAGACCGCCGACCGCATGCGCTTCGACTTCTCGCACTTCGAGGCCGTCACCCACGCACAACTCCACGCGATCGAACAGCTCGTCAACGAACGCATCCTCGACAACGCCAAGGTCGACACCTACGAAACCGACTTCGACAAAAAACCCGAAGGCACGCTCGCCTTCTTCGGTGAGAAATACGGCAAGATCGTCCGCGTGGTGGACATCGGCGGTTACAGCCGCGAACTCTGCGGCGGTACCCACGTTTCCACGACAGGCGAAATCGGTCTGATCAAAATCGTTTCCGAAGCCGCCATCGCCGCTGGCACCCGCCGCCTCGAAGTCGTCGCCGGCCAGGCCGCCCTCGACCTCGTCACCACCCGCGAAGCCGCCTTCGCCACCGTGGCCCACGCCCTTTCTGCCGGACCGACCGACATCGCCAAGAAACTCGACGCCCTGCTTGCCCAAAAAGCCGAACTCGAAAAGAAGCTAAAAGTCTTCGAACAAAAAGCTGCGTCTGGCCTCACTGACGAACTCATTGCCAAGGCCCAAGAACGCGACGGCCTCAAGTTCATCTCCGCTGTCGTCACCGCCGAAACCCCCGACGCACTCCGCGCACTCGGCAGCCAAGTCATCGCCAAGCTCGGCGAAGGCGTCGTGCAACTCGGTGCTGTCTTCGGAAGCGACAAAGCCACCGTCGTCGCCTTCTGTTCGCCCGCCGCGATCAAAGCAGGCCATCAGGCTGGCAAAATCGTCTCCGGCCTCACCGCCGCGCTCGGCGGCAAAGGCGGCGGCAAGCCCGACTTCGCCATGGGCGGCGGCAAAGACACCGCCAACCTCGCCAAAGTCCTCGGCGCCTGAGCCCGAACCTTTTCAACCACTTATTTTCACTCATTAACACTGAGAAAACAAAGGACCCGGCCTTGGTTTTCCTCCGAAATCAGTGTCGATCAGTGTTCATCAGTGGTTAAAAAATTCCGTCTCCGACCACCTCTCGTGAACAACGACCACATCCTCACCACGGTCGTCCCGTTTGCCGACGTTGACCGCGATCAGGTCCTTCTCCTTCCGCAACTCTTCAAGCTGCTCCAAGAAGCCGCCGTGCAACACGCCGATCTCTACGGCGTCGGCTTGCGCGGCATCGCCGAGCGCGGCACGTCCTGGGTCCTTCACCGCCTCGCCGCCGACCTCATCCGCTATCCGCGACGCGACGAAGAAATCCGCGTCACCACCTGGTCCACCGGCGTACACACGTTCAAAGGTTTCCGCGAATTCCGCCTGCACAGCGGCGACGAACTTCTGCTCTCAGCCTCGTCTCTCTGGCTATGGATCGACCTGCGCACGCGCTCGCTGACCCGCGTCCCCGCCGGCCTGGCCGAACTCTTCCCTATCGGTAGCGGCACCGAACTTTACCAGGCCGAAATCGATCGCCAGCGCCACACGCCGCCAGCTGACACCGCGCCTGTCGTCAGCCTCGACCTGCGTTACTCCGACCTCGACGCCAACGGCCACGTCAACCACATCGCCTACTTCGACCTGCTACAAACCGCCCTCCTACGCAGCGGGTACTCGCCGCACCTGCGACGCCTCGACATTCAGTTCCAACGCGAGATTCCGACCGCCACCGCCGTCGTCGATGTACGCCTCGAAAATCGCGCCAACGAAATCGCCTTCTCCCTCGGCAGTGGCTCGACCCACTTCGCCTCAGGCACCGTCGTGTCACCAAAAATATGAAACGCCTTCACGTCCTCATCCTCGTGTTAGCCTTTGTTACTGGTTCGCTCTTGGCTGATCCCGTTGAAGACCTTTGCACCCAGTTTAAAGCCGGTGCCGAGGTTCGGGTTTATGGCGGTTTCCCAAAACCTGCTTTTGGACAGGGTAAAGAATGGCTCGCCCGCGCCAAAAAAGCCGAGTGCTTCGAACTGCTCGGCGATGTGTTTTACCCCGAGGCGAAGCCGCTCAACGACAAAGACGCCGCCACCTGGCTCGCCCTCGCAACCAACCCAAAGAACTACTACGCGCCAGCGGGATCCACCACGCAACCAGATCCAAAGTTCTCGGCCGACGTCGCCTTCTGGTGCGTGACGCCCGACCACAAAAACCAGGTCTACTGCCTGGTTTCCCTCGAAACGTCGCAGATGAAGATCGCCTTCACCGTCGACGCGGTGGTCGTTTCCATAACCATCGATTTGGAGAAATCCTGCCGCGACATTCTGCAGCGCAACTTCGAGCAGGAAATCAAAGACGAGCAGCAGGCAACCGCGCCGCAAAGTCCCGCCAAGACTCCGCCGAAGAAGCAGCCCTAACTCTTCTTGCGAAAGAAGCCCTGCCCCACACCGTGGTAGTTGCGGTAGAAATACACCGTCACCGCAATGGCCGACGCACAGAGTAGCGACCAGTAAAGCGACCAGCGCGGGCCTTCCAACGAACCTGTCAGTTGGAACAACCAACCCGTACCGATATAGCCGAGCAGATTGCTCACGCCGCCCGTCAGCATCGCGAACAACGCCTGCGCTCGTCCCCGCATCTCCGGCTCCACGCGTTCGGCCAGGTACACCTGCGCTGTGATATTATAGAACGTATAACACGCCCCGTGCAGCGCGATCCCCACCAGCAACAACGCCGGAGTGTTGAGAGCAAATAAACCGTAACGTGCCACACCGAACAGCAAACCACCCAACAGAACCCATTTCAAACGGATGCGCCGGGTCAGGCCCGCCAACAATAGTAACCCTGCTACCTCGCTCGCCTGGCCAATCGTCATCGAAGCCGAGGGATGCGCGAACCCCAACGCCGACAAATGCAGCGGTGTGTACGGATAAAATGCCGCCATTGGAATACCGAACAAGGTGACCGTTAACAAAATTGTGCGATGATCGGGATGACGCAAAAGTTTCAACGCATCGAGCCCGAGCATTTCCCTCCAATTGCGCGCACCACTCGCCGTACCAGCCTTCTGCGCCGGCAAAAAATACGTCGCAAACCCCAGTGCGAAAACCGTGCCCGCCGCCACATAACCGGACAAAGGCGACGCATCGGCCGCAAGCACCCAGCTCACAATCCAACCCGCGGCGATCCAACCAAACGTGCCCCACATGCGCATCGGTCCATATTCCTCTGACGGCCGACGTAACTCCGCCATCGCAATCGTCGTAACGAGACTTCCCGTAGGACTAAAACAAAGAGCGTGCAGCTGCATGCCGACCAGCATAACCCCGCCACCCCAACCCCGGTCGATGGCGAGAAAGGTCAAAGCGAGCAAAACACCCGAAAGCCAGAAAAGTCCCCGCAACAATTTCAAAGGTGAAAAACCGCGATCCACCAGCGAACCGATCAATAGCGGCGAGATGAACGCAGCGATGGCATTACAGGCAAACGCTGGCGCGATGTACGACGCCAGTCCTGCCGCCTTCAAGATATTGCTGAACGGCACGCTCCACATTCCCGCAGCGCACCACTGAAAAAAGAAAACCACCGCAAGCGGCACGAACGAAGATCTGGGCGTGGAATCGCGCATGAACCATCACCAAACCAGACCGCCGCGCCACTGGCAATCCGGCAGACAAAACATTCCGGTTGGGAAAAGCATGACACCCTCCACCACTCAATCCTTCACCTCCACACCCCAATCTGTATTATCCCAGCATGCTTCTCGCCACCCTGCTGCTCTCGCCTCTTTGTTCCGACCACATGGTTCTGCAACGCGACCAAGCCAACGCGCTGTGGGGCAAAGACAATCCTCAACAGATCGTCTCCGTTACCGTAGAAGGCGCCACGACCAAACCCCAACTCATCCAGATAACCAGCGACGCCGAGGGCAACTGGCGTCTCACGGTTCCTTCACTTCCAGTCGGCGGACCGTACCGCCTCCACGTCAAGGGCAGCACCGAGCAGGTCATCGACGATGTCCTCGTCGGTGAAGTTTGGATCGCCTCCGGCCAGTCCAATATGGAATTGAAACTTCCCGCGACCGACCACGGTGAGGAAGACGTTGCCACCGCCAACGATCCTCAGCTGCGCATGTTCAAAGTCAACCAGATCGCCAGCGCCAAACCGCGCGACACCGTCGTCGGTCAATGGAACTCCGCCACACCACAAAACGCCGCCGACTTTTCCGCCATCGGCTACTTCTTCGCCAAAGAGCTGCGCAAAAAGCTCAACGTGCCCGTCGGCATCATCAACACCTCGTGGGGCGGCACCCGCGTCGAAGCGTGGACCAGCCGCGAGGCGCTCCGCTCGGTGATGCCCGTCGAAGCCGAACTTGCCGCGCTCGCCAAAACTGAGCAGGATCTGCCGCGCATCCGCGCCGAACATCAGGCTAAGGTCAACACGTGGGAGGAATCTGTTTTCCCGATCGATACCACCAACACCGGCGAGCCGAACGGCTGGGCAAAACCCGATTTCAACGACAGCGCCTGGCCCGTGATGACGTTGCCCACCTACTGGCAGAACCAGGGCATGAAGTTTAACGGTTGTGTCTGGTTCCGGCACACGCTCAACGTGCCAGCCGCTTGGGCTGGTCAGGATCTCGAGCTCAATCTCGGCGCCGTCGATGACTTCGATATCACATATTTCAACGGGCAGGTCGTCGGCCGCACGCCGCGCGGAACGCCCGATGCCTACAAGCTGCAACGCAGCTATATCGTGCCCGGCTCGCTCGTGAAAGCCGGTCCCAACACGATCGCCGTCCGTGTATTTGACCAGTTTGGCGATGGCGGTTTTGCTGGTCCAGCAACGTTGATGACAGCCAAATCAATCGCCACCGACACAACGGGGGCAGGCCTCCGGCTTTCCGGCGCTTGGCGTTATGCCATCGAGCGCGAAGTGCCACTCGTGCCCGGCAGCGTTTACGCGACGTCGCCCGCTGTGCCGGCGATTCTCGCACCGCAAAACAACCCCGCGTATCTTTTCAACGGCATGATCGCCCCGCTTGTCGGCTACGGAATCCGCGGCGCGATTTGGTATCAAGGCGAAGCCAACGTCAGCGTCGCGAACACCTACCGCGACCGTTTCACCGCCATGATCCGCGACTGGCGCGGGCGCTGGGGTCAGGGAGATTTTCCATTTCTCTTCGTACAACTCGCTAACTTCAAGGAAACGCCCGGCTGGCCCTTCCTACGCGAAGCACAGACCCAGACGCTCGCCGAACCTGCAACCGGGATGGCCGTTACACTCGATATCGGTAATCCGTCCGACATCCATCCGCGCAACAAGCGCGAAGTCGGCCGCCGTCTCGCTCTACTCGCCAGAGCCAAAACCTACGGCGAACCTGCGCTCGAGGCCACCGGCCCGACGCTCGAACATATTGCTATCACGGGCTGCTCCGCACACATCCATTGGCAACACGCCACCGGCCTGAGAACACGAGACGGCTCGGCAAGCGTGAAAGGCTTTGAACTCGCCGGAGCCGACGGCATCTACCAGCCTGCCCAAGCAAAGATTGAAGGCGAAGTGGTGGTGGTGACGTCAGCAAAAATATCCGCACCGCAAACCGTCCGCTATGCGTGGGCCGACAGCCCCGAGACGAACCTCGAAAACGCCGCAGCCCTGCCCGCAGCGTCTTTCCGAACCGACACCGAAGCTGCGCCCTAACCCACTCAGCCTTCGGCTTCGTCGTTATCCGTCGGGCGTTCAACTTCCTGGCGGCATTCGTTCATCACGCGCAACCAGATTTCGCGCAGATCAAACAGTCGCGGCTGCGCGTCATGGCAGAAATTTCCGAGGGCGCGCGAGGTCGCCGCAGCACGTTCATCGAGCAGCGCAAGCGTTTGGTTCAGCTCGCGCAGCGCACGTTTCAGCAAGCTGATCGCCATCGCAAAATCGCCAAAATCCAGCGCCTGAACCGCCAGCATCGCCTGCTCTTCACCCCGATAAAGCGAGGTTTGCAATGCGAGCGCGAGCGCTTGCGGCACTTTGGCGTTGTCGATGGCAATCCGTTCCCAACCACGCTTCAAACTCAGATAGATCGCCTTGGTGGCGATGAAAACCGGGCTCTTATGGATGGTGTAAGGTTCGGCCTTGTAGGCGTCTTCGTCCTGCTCGTCGTCTTCGTCGTCATCGTCATCGTCGGACCCCATGGAAACACTGTCGCTGGTCCAAACACTTTCGTCCCATTTCATGAAATGGGCGACTTCGTCGATGCGATCCGGGTGATCCCGCAGCTGCTCGTAAAAAGCGAGATAACGATGAAGCACGTCGTCCTGCTCGCGCAGATATTGCTCCCAATCGAATTCGTTCCAGGCGAGATCGCCGCGTTCTTCCCATTCGTTTTCTGACGGAGAATCTGGATCAAAATTGCTCATTAAAGCGTGGTGTGAAACCGTGGGGTGAAGCTGCTTTCGTTTATCTAGAATGCAACGCAAAAGCCCGACGTGCAAATGGCAGAGGGTTGTTTTTACGAGTTGAAACTGGTTTGGGACGTGCGTAAGTTTTTCCTTCCACGCTATGTCTGAAGTTCATCACGAAACGGTCTTTTTTTCTGGTCGAGTCCAAGGCGTCGGCTTTCGTTATACGGCTTTGCAGGTGGCGAAGGAGTTTGAGGTGACGGGCTGGGTCAAAAATCTGGTCGACGGTCGCGTCCAACTAGAAGCAGAAGGCGCGCCACAAACGGTGAAAGCGTTTGTCGTCGCTTTGTCAGAACGCATGCACGGCTACATCCGCAAAACGGAACACCAAAGCGCCAAACGTGAACCGCAATTCGTCGGCTTCACGATTCGTTGAGCGCTGTAAGTCGCTTATTGTCATCATCTGAATTGCCTGAGTAACAAATTGCGCTTGAACTGCGCTTTTAATGTTATGAATCTAGATGGACTAACTAAAGATAATGAGCGCCGACAACCTCCATCCCATCTTCGACCGCGTGCTCGGCCGCTCTGAAAAAGAGAAAAGCCTGGAGCAACGCGCCCGAGTTATCTGGCTGTACGGTTTATCCGGTTCCGGGAAGAGCACACTCGCGATCGCCCTTGAACGGCAGCTGCACGCGGAAGGTTTCACCACCCAACTACTCGACGGCGACAATGTCCGCACCGGACTGAATCGCGGTCTCGGCTTCAGCGACACAGATCGGGCCGAAAACATCCGCCGCGTCGCCGAGGTTGCGAAGCTCTTTACACAAGCTGGCGTCGTGACGCTGTGCTCATTCATCACGCCAACGCGCGCCCTGCGGCAGGCCGCCCGCGAAATCGTCGGTGTCGAAGATTTTATCGAAGTTTACGTCAAGGCCTCCTTCGAAACCTGTGCGAAACGCGACCCGAAAGGCCTCTACGCGAAAGCCACCGCCGGCGGCGTGGCCCAGTTTACCGGGCGCGATTCAGGGTTTGAACCACCGACCGCCGGCGACGCTGCCGCGATTTTCGATACCGAAACCGAATCAGCCGAAGCCACGTTGGCGCGGCTGCACGCTCTGATTTTACCACGCATCCAACTTCCATGAGTTCTTATAATCTAACCCATCTCGCGCAACTTGAGCACGAGGCGATCTTCATCATGCGCGAAGTCGCCGCGCAATTTGAACGGCCCGCGCTGCTCTTTTCCGGCGGCAAAGACTCCATTGTGATGGTTCGGCTCGCCCAAAAAGCCTTCGCGCCCTCCAAGCTCCCCTTCCCGCTCGTCCACATCGACACCGGCCACAACTTCACCGAAGCGATCGAATACCGCGACAAGCTCGCCAAGGATCTTGGTGCCCGTTTGGTTGTTCGTTACGTCGAAGACTCAATCAAAGCCGGCCGCTGCGTTGAAGAAAAAGGCCTGAACCCGTCCCGCAACGGCCTCCAAACCGTCACGCTACTCGACGCGATTGAAGAGCTAAAATTCGACGCCTGCTTGGGCGGTGCCCGCCGCGACGAAGAAAAGGCCCGCGCCAAGGAACGTTTCTTTTCCCATCGCGATGAGTTCGGTCAATGGGACCCTAAGAACCAGCGCCCCGAGCTCTGGAACCTTTTCAACGGTCGCAAAAATCACGGCGAACACTTCCGCGTTTTCCCACTCTCCAATTGGACCGAGATGGACGTCTGGCAATATATCACCCGCGAAAACATTCCGCTGCCCTCGCTCTATTTCTCGCACGAACGCGAAATCGTAAACCGCAAAGGCACGCTGCTGGCCAAAACGCCGTTCATCACGCTGCTTCCTGGCGAATCGTACGAAAAGCGCATCATCCGTTTCCGCACCGTGGGCGACGCGACCTGCACCGGCGCCGTCGAGTCCACCGCCTCGACCCTCACCGACATCATCCAGGAAGTCGCCGCCGCCCGGCAGACCGAACGCGGCACGCGCGCCGATGACAAACGCTCCGAAACCGCCATGGAAGACCGCAAAAAAGCGGGTTACTTCTAAAAAATCTCAAACGCCAAAACCTTTTTACAAAACCAACCTTTATCCACTATTGCCGCAGGCCGCGCCCCTTTTGGCGTTTGATCCTTTGGCCTTTGGATTTTCATCAGAATGTCTTTCACCGATCAAAATTATCTTTCCATGGACCTGCTCCGCTTCACCACGGCGGGCAGCGTTGACGACGGCAAATCCACCCTCATCGGACGCCTCCTTTACGACTCAAAAGCCATCTTCGAGGACCAACTCGACGCCATCGAGCGCGCCACCGAGCAGCGCGGCGAAGAACACCTCAACCTCTCGCTCCTCACCGACGGCCTCCGCGCCGAACGCGAGCAAGGCATCACCATCGACGTCGCGTACCGCTATTTCGCCACGCCGAAGCGCAAGTTCATCATCGCCGACACTCCCGGTCACATCCAGTACACGCGCAACATGGTGACCGGCGCCTCCACGGCTAACCTTGCGATCATCCTAATCGATGCCCGTAAAGGTGTCATCGAACAAACTTGCCGCCACTCCTTCATCGCTTCGCTGCTGCGCATTCCGCATCTCGTCGTGTGCGTGAACAAGATGGACCTCGTCGATTTCAAGCAGGAGGTCTTCGACGAAATCGTGGCCAAATATTCCGAGTTCGCCTCGCGCCTCGAAATCGCCGACGTGAAATTCATTCCGATCAGCGCACTGCACGGCGACAACGTCGTCGACAAGTCCGATAAAATGCCTTGGTACAAAGGCCCAGCGCTCCTTTACACGCTCGAAACCGTCTACATCGGCAGCGATGCCAACCACATCGACCCGCGCTTCCCGGTCCAGACCGTCATCCGCCCAAACTCCACCGAACACCACGATTTCCGCGGCTTCGCCGGACGTGTCGCTGGCGGCGTGTTCAAAGTCGGTGACGAAGTTTTAGCCCTGCCGTCAGGTTTTGCCTCACGCATCAAATCGCTCCACAGCTCCGACGGCGAAGTGACCGAGGTATTTTCCCCCATGTCCGCAACGATCACGCTTGAGAACGAGATCGACATCTCGCGCGGCGACATGCTCGTGAAACCGCATAATTCACCCCACGTCAGCCAGGACGTCGAGGCAATGATCTGCTGGTTCTCCGACAAAAAACTACAACCCAACGGCAGATACATTCTCCGCCACACCACCAAGGAAGTGAAGTGCGTCGTCAAGAACGTGCGCTACAAAGTCGACATTAACACGCTTCATAAAATCGAGGCCTCGCCGGAGATCGGCATGAACGACATTGGCCGCATTCACATTCGCACCGCGTCGCCGTTGTTCTTCGACGGTTACCGTCGCAATCGCAACACCGGCAGCCTCATTTTGATCGACGAGAACACCAACGCCACAGTCGGAGCAGGTATGATTCTTTGGCCCGATCTAAACGAAAATACACCTCCCTCGCAATTTGTCGAAATGGGCGGACTGTAAGACTCTCATTCAGCCGAGATCAACAATCCCGGCTAAAACCGCCTCACCAACTACGAATCGAAATCAAAATCTCCGGGCCCTCAGCGCCAGGGCCGGAGAGGATTTCGCCGCCGTGCAAACGGATGATTTCCTTGGCGATAAATACGCCAATGCGGCCATGACTAGGGATTGAGCCTGGTTCGGGCAGCGGCATGATGCCTTCGAGTTCAAGCCGTTCGCCCCTGATTGCGATCAAGGCAGTCAACTGGTCTTCCTCGCCTGAAGCGCGCAATTGGACGTTGAGACCGCGATTGCCGAATTCCGGCCGATTTTCGATCACACTTTCCAAAATCGCCTGCAATCCGAATTCCACCAGCGTGGGAACAACACTCAGTGCAATCGCCCTCGGACCGACATCGACCGCAACATCTATTTTCCTTGAGACCTGTTGCAGCAGCCCGCGCAGATCAGCCGGCTCCGGATCAACTTCACGGAACGTCGGAATCGAAGCGAGGTGACGGTTGATGGTTTCTAAATTCGCGATGTCGCGCTTAATCGCAGCCAGCAACACCGGCGAATTTGTCTCAGCGCCCGGGTTATGGCGAAGTGCGAGCAACGAAACGAGCGAGTTGCCCAATTCGTGATTCAAGGTCAGTGCCAGATCGTGCAACAACGTGAGCCGATCAAGGCGCTCGCGGTGATTACGCTCGCGCAGCTCAGCGCTGGCATCCTCCCAGCATATCCAGACGCAGCCATTTTCGGCAATAATTCCAGCACTGACGCGGTACGGCTGGTTCACCGTCGGCAAAACGCGCTTTGTATCATGCGATTGTTTTGCCTCACCGGCAATGGTTCGTACGATTAAGGGCAATTCACGCGGCGGCGTTTCCTCAGGATCGAGGATAAGAAGATTCGGGAAATATTTTTCGCCCGTGCGCCAGCGTTCGTGTTTGCGCACCATCTGATCCACCTCAATCGAACGAGCCAAAAATTGCCTGAGCAACCGCGCAAAGAAGATCATCCGCGAGCGATCCGCCGCGTCGTAAGAATGACCGTCGTCACGAACTCCGAGCGCGATCAACCCCAATAGCCGACCATTGTCATGGATCGGTACGATTATCCGCGCGGACCAAACCATCAGACGATTTCGCACCGCCATCTCCGCCATCGGATCAGGTGATCCCGGCCAGTTCACGCCATCAAGTACGGCTGGATATTTTGCCAGGTAACGTGCAAGCGAATCATCGGCCGGACAGGAAAAACCACCACGATCAGATTTAAAACCCACCGCATCGCGCAGGAAAAACAATGCCTGCGATGCATGCAGAAAATGCCGCGCTGCACGGCGAAATTCATCCAACAACCGGTCGCGCGAACCAAGATTCTCAACCGCTGCCTCAAGAAAATCCCAAACCCCCGTCGCATCGGCAACACCGGCAGTCGGCATCGGTGCGCGCGAACCATTCGCATACCGCGCGTTGTCAGCCATGACCTCAACGGCCGCCGAACGCTCAGCAATTTCCGCCACCAACGGAAGAAATTCATGCAGCCGCGTGCGACTTTCTTCGTAACTCAAAAACACACGGGCACGCCCATTCTGGCGGGCTTGTTCAAAATTCGCGCTGCCCGGCTCGCCGACAAAAATCACCGGACATTTTTCCAATCCTGACGGAATTCTGAAAAGCGCCGCTGCATCGAGAACAACCACAACCGGCACGCCAGCCGAAAGCGGCAAAGATACCCCGAGATCCTTCAACGTGCCCACGATACTTCCAACCGGCACCGCGGCCCACCACACACGTAGTAGGTCGGAGTCATCGGTTGCTAAGATGTAGGTGGCTGACATGGAAGGGTAATGCGAAACGTCGCTCCCCGACCAGTAACGGGGGGGTCGGCGGTGATGCTCGCATGAAGAGTAGACAGGATGTCTTTGCAAATTGCTAGCCCTAAGCCGAACCCGCTCGATTTTGTCGTTTGAAACGGCTGAAAGAGATGCTTCCAGACTTCCTGACCGATTCCAGTACCATTATCACTTACCGTAACCTCAACATAATCAGCATTTTTTACAGTTTCTATACGTATCCACCGTTCACCGTTTTTCTGCTCCTGAGCCTGAATAGCGTTAAAGCAAAGGTTCAAAATGACCTGTTTGACCGCGTTTGGGTCGGTATGGACCAGATCAGATGAGGCCTGAAAGTCCGTGATCAACCGGACTCCCTTATCCTCGGCCTTAGCCGCCACGAGGTCGACGCAACCGCTCAACACCGGATGAATATCAATATTTCGAGCCGTCAAAACCCGCGGTGCCGAAAGGTCGAGCAACTGTTCAGTCATGCGGTCGATCCGGCCCACCTCATCGCCAATAAGCCGGAAAAACTTATCCCGAAAAACCGCGTCCTGATAGTGATTGGGCAGAAGCTGGACAAACGTCTTTATCGATACAAGCGGGTTGCGGATCTCATGCGCAATGCTCGCACCCAACATGCCCACCGTGGCGAGTTGCTCGGCTTGTTGTGACTGCCGAAGGTAACGGGCGCGCGACATCGCGGTTTCGATTGTCCCCACCACATCCGCCAATTGCATGATTTCAGGATAAGTGAACGGCCTCCGCGAGCGCTGTACATCGAGCGCCACGGCAAACGAAATCGACGGCCCAGCGTTTGTCACGACGACAGAGAATTTATGTTCGTCCAAAAATGCCTTCAAGATTTCGTGGCCCTCAATCGATTTTTCCCGCTCCAACCGCTCCGGCGTCAGCCAGCGCAGCGTCTGTAAATGCTTCACCATAGGCGAATCAATCGACAGATCCAAATCACCGCCCACAAGGCGGCTCCGCGAACCCATCAGAAGAACCACCCGGTCGGTCTGCGTCCGATCCTTTAACACCCGGATGAAGGCGTGCTCCATCTCCTCGGGCAGCAAATCCTTGCGAGCTACCCGGTAGGTCGCGCGCCGCAACTGTGTCAGTCGCGAATTCCGCGGGAAAACGCCCTTCAGCCACGGATGCATTTCCGCAGCAAACCAAAGTCCAGCCGCCACCGACAACACATATGCCGTGCCCACATGCACAAATTGCTGCGCCAGCTGCTGCACACTCCACACGATCAAAACAACTCCCGCAACCAAAGTCACCCGCTCCAACACCGCCGAGAAAATATGCCTGGCATCCAATACCCGCCGTGAGGTCAACGCCCAACTCGTGCCGATCAAAGCCACCACCACCGCCAGCGGCATAAGCTCAAGCACAACCGGATCATCCAACCACACGCCCAGCCCAACCGAAAACAGCACCACCAACGAGCCCGTGGCCCCGCCCAAGACAAAAACCTGTATTTCCATCCGCCGAACACCGCTCATGGTGCGGACCTTGATAACCGTCGCCGCCACAAACGCAAAAGCCAACGCGGCCAGCGCAAATACGTATCCTATATTCCAATACCGCATCGGAGACGCGGCTTCTGCACCGTTCAAAAAACTCATTCCCGCCCATCCGGCCATCAGTGCACCAAACACCAGCCAGATGCGACAGCTCCAAAACCGCTCACGCCAGCCCGCGAGTGGCAGAGCCAGCACCGTGAGCACCAGCCAGGCATGCGCTGGCATCAAGGCCATCGCCATCGCCGTATACCCCATCCAGCCGCCACCACGGCCCGACGCCATTAAATAAAAACCGAACAACCACAAACCGACATGCAGTGAAACAAACAGCAACGCGCGATTCAGTGCCCGCGACGGGTTCGCCCACAAAGTCACCCCACCCGTGATGATCGCTGCTACCGATGCCCAAAGTGCTGTGCTTATAATCATTTCGAGGGGGTCAGTGTTTCCAGCATTACGCGGTCCAAGGCAGGATGGTTTTCAACAGCCCGCCAGCCTCAATGCCTTGCCGGGAAAAGCATGCGCAGCGTCGTGCCCTTTCCTGGCTTGCTTTCCAAACTCAATTTAGCGCCATGCGCTCCTAAGATGTGGCGGCAAATGCCCAACCCCAGTCCTGTACCGTGGGTCTTCGTGGTAAAACCGCCTTTGAGCGCGAGTACCGCCGTTTCCTCGTCCATCCCTGCGCCGTTGTCGCTAATAACAAGTTCCAGTTGCTCGCCTCGCTGGGAAAACTCCACCCGCACACAGGTCGAGCCCGCCTCAAGACCGTTTTTGAAAATATTCTGAATGACCCGGGTCAGCTCAAATTGCGAACCGCGCACCACCATGGGAGGCACAACGCTGATTTCGATCGCTGCGTTGCTGAAAAAAATCACGTCCTTAACGTGCTGGGTCAACTTAACCAAATCCACATCCGTAAACTGCGTGGTCTTGCGGGTTGTCTGCTTCCAGTTGTCCGCGAGTTCGTGGCAATACTCAGCCGCCCGACTCACCACGTCCGCATAGTTCAAAAGTTTTTTGGATTCCTCAGCATCACGTTTCGCGATCTTCCTTGTTTCCTGCGCCAATAGCGTCGCGTAACCGATCATTACGGTAAGCGGGTTCGAGAGATCATGGACAAGTTCAACCGCTGCCCGGCCCTGCCAGATATGCGGCTGTTTTTCCTCCATCTCGCGCTTGAGCGCCACGTTCATCTCCTCGGTGTGAAGATTCGCCCGAGTTTGATGACGGCGCTCGGCCGCCGCCGCCGCCTGCTTTCGCACGGCCTCAATCAACTCAAGGATATCGGGCGGTTTCCGCAAATATTGATTGGCCCCATGAATCATCGATTGCTGGGCAGTCTGGAGCGTTCCATAACCCGTCAATATCACCACAGAGACGTCACGATCGATCTTGCGAATCGCCTCGAGCGCCCGGATACCGTCCATTTCGGGCATGCGGATGTCGAGAATGATGACTGAAAATGCGCGCTCCTGCACACGCTTAATGCCCTCCGACGGACGATCCGCCGTGACCACTTCAAACTCCGACGACAACGTGTACGCGATCGACTCGCGTGGGCCGTACTCGTCATCAATAACGAGCACGAGGGATTTTTGTGCGACGTCCGCCGAGGCTGGCGAATTTTCCTTCAACATAGTTATGCTGTCACAAAGACAAACGCACACTTGGCCATGGGCGCTGGAGGGCCTTGGAGAGCATGCCGCGTTCTTTGCCCCTCCATGCCCTGTCTGTCAAGAGCCAGCCAGCAATCCTG
>JAYTWC010000413.1:0-8517 GCA_043743635.1 Verrucomicrobiota bacterium
GAGATCACCAAAGCCAACCTGCACCTCGTACCCGCCGACTATGTCCGCCGTCAGACCACGGTGAACGGCGAGCGCTACATCACCGAAGATCTTAAAAAGAAGGAAAAAGAAATCTTCCACGCCGAGGAAAATGCCCTCGCGCGCGAACTCGAAATTTTCAGCCAGCTCGTCACCGGCGTGCTCGATGAATCAATCGCGCTCGCGCAAACCGCCGACGCCCTCGCCGAGCTCGACGTGCTGGGCGGTTGGGCCTTGCTCGCCCGCGACTGGGATTATTGCCGCCCCATGCTCGACGATGGCGACATGTTAGAGATCACCGAAGGTCGCCACCCAGTCGTTGAACAAATGCTAAAAACTGCCGCACCAGCCACCACCGGCAGCCAGGCTTTCGTACCCAACGATACCACGCTCGCCATCGACGACGTGCAACTCATGCTCATCACAGGCCCAAACATGGCCGGCAAATCGACCTATATCCGGCAGGTAGCGCTGATCACGTTGATGGCTCAGATCGGCTGCTGGACGCCTGCAAAAACCTGTCGCCTGGGTTTGGTTGATCGCATTTTTTCGCGCGTTGGAGCGAGCGACGACCTCGCGCGCGGCAATTCCACGTTCATGGTCGAGATGAACGAAACCGCTAACATTCTCAACAACGCCACCGAGCGCAGCCTCATCATTCTCGATGAAATCGGTCGTGGCACCTCAACCTACGACGGCCTAAGCATTGCCTGGGCGGTCATCGAACATCTGCACCGCAGCGAGACCCGCGGCCCGCGCACTCTTTTCGCGACGCATTATCAAGAGCTCACACAACTGGAAAAACACCTCACGCGCCTCCGCAATTTCTCCGTCGCCGTAAAAGAATGGAACGACGACATCGTTTTCGTCCGCCGCGTCGTTCCAGGCGCAGCTGATCGCAGCTACGGCATTCAGGTTGCACGTCTCGCCGGCCTGCCGCTCAGCGTGATCGATCGCGCCAAAACCATCTTGGCGAAACTCGAATCCGACGACACGTCCGTCGAGCTGCCCGCTCCGAAAGTGCAGCCCAAGAAAAAAATTTCGGTCAAACCTACCGACGACGCCCAGCTTACGTTGCTTTAAAAAAGACGCGCTTCGGCTAACTCACGCCGATGCGATTTCGTTGCAAATCAGCACCTCAAGGAGACTGGCCGCAAAATATTTCCACGCCAATCGGCTTGCACCTCATGCGCCGTTGGATTCCCTTAGCACATGTCGCAACCTTCCGTTGTGACCCAGTGTCCAAGCCTCAAACCAAGTCAAAATGGCCGATCTGCGCGTGCTGGTAGTTGATGACGAAGACTTGATCCTGAAAGTCATGAAGGCGTTCTTCCTTCGTCGAAAGGATCAATGCGACCTTGCTGCAAACGGTGCCGAAGCCTTGGCCCTTGTCGAAAAACAGCGCTACGATCTCATTCTCTCTGACATTTCGATGCCCGGCATGTCCGGTCTCGAACTCATCGGCCGGGTTAAAATCACTCAGCCTCAAGCCGTCTGCATTCTCATGTCGGGACTCGGCTCGCGCGGCGACGTCATCGCTGCTTTGAAAATTGGCGTCTTCGATTTCATCGACAAACCGATGCCCGATCTCGCCGCGTTGACCATGGTTGTCGATCGTGCCGCCGAAAGCGGACGCATCGTGCGTGAACGCGATGCACTTCTCGAAAATCTGCGCGCCCAGAATACAAAACTTGAATACAGCCTGCTGCGCCTGCACGAGGCCTTCGGTCAGTTGCGCCAACAGGAAGATGCTTGGGAATCCGACCTGCAAAAAGCACAACGCGTCCAACGTCGATTCCTCCCTGCCGGCTTCACCCGTGTCCCTGGTTTTGATTTTTTCGGCTACTACGCGCCGTGCGAACAACTCGGCGGCGACTTTTTTGGAACGCTTTCCCTCCTCGATGGACGAGTTGCGCTTTACCTCGTCGACGTAGCCGGCCACGGCGTCAGCGCCGCCATGATCACAGTTACCTTCCGCGAGCTGATGCGCGCCCGGCGCCGTTCCGCTTCCGACGATGCGCTCTTTGGCGAACCATCAGAAATCCTCCGCACCATGAACGAAGCGCTCATCGAGGAAAACTTCGAGCCGCCAATCTTCGTTTCGATGATGTATTGCGTGATCGATCCCCGCGCCAACGAGGTCAGCGTCGCCTGCGCCGGCCATCCCGCACCGATTCTCGTTTCCGGAACAAACCAGGTCAAAACCGTTGTCGCTGGCGGCATGGTTTTGGGAACGCAAGCCGTTGCCACCTACACGACCACCAAGCTGAAACTTAACCCCGGCGACGCCCTGCTTTTCTATTCGGATGGCCTCTCCGAGGTGCGCAACGCCGATGGCAACGAGTTTTCCGCCGCCCAACTCGGGGAAATCATGGGCACCCAACATGCCCAACCAGCCAAAGCCATCGCGGCGCAACTCGAAGAACACCTCCACCAACATCTTGTCCAAACAGCCCCAACCGACGACATTACTTTTCTCGTCGTTTCGCGAAACGCCACCGAAACCAATAACGAATCAGTCGGAAGCAACAACGTGCTCACCGATTCGGTCAAAATCGTGATCCCAGAAAGACTCTCCAATGTGCGAACCGACGTCCGCGGTCAAATTCACGCCGGCTTCCGCGAGAAGACCTGCATCGTCCAGCTTACCGGACTCATGACCTGGCAACTCGCCCCCGCCCTGCGCGAAATGCTGCATCAGGCTGAAGACCGGGCAACACCACCGTATCACGTCGATGTTTCTAACTGCGTCGCGATGGACTCCACCATGCTCGGGTTGCTGCTGCAAAAAACCAATTCGCTCATCCTGCATCAGCCGGAAAAACGCGTCATCAGCCAGCTCGTCGAGATGGGCGTGTTCCACCTATTCAACATCTCCAAAGATCCCTGCCCGCACCCACAAGTCGCGATGGCCATCACCCCCGTCGAAACCCAGCAGGCGTGTTCGGACCTGATCATTTCCGCCCACGAAGCCCTCATGGACGCCTCAGCCTGCAACCGCGAGCGTTTCAAGGACGTCGTCGACGAATTACGTAACCAAAAACCGGATACGAAATAAGCTCGCTTCACGCCCTCGGATGAGCCTTGGCGTAAATTTCCTTCAGCCGTGCCACGCTCACGTGCGTGTAAATTTGAGTCGTGTTCAAACTCGCGTGACCAAGCAACTCCTGAACGAGCCTTAAATCAGCTCCGGCGTTCAACAAATGCGTCGCATAACTATGACGGATTTTATGCGGCGTCAGATCGCCCGGTAAATCCGCCAGCGACAAATAACGCTTCAGCATCAGCTGAACCTGGCGCACCGGCATGCGTTCATGTCGCGTTGTCACCAGCACCGGCGCAGCGAACGAACCATCACGCGCAAACTCATTTTTAAATTTCTTCAACACCGCGATCGCCACCCTACCCAGTGGACAGAGCCTTTCCTTTTGGCCTTTGCCCAAAACGCGCGCCACGCCGCCCTCCAGATCAATCGCGCCATAATTCAACGCCACCAGTTCGCTCACTCGCAAACCGCCGCCATAGAGCAACTCCATCGCCAAACGATCACGCCACGCCGTGAACGCGTCGACGCTCTCATTCTCAAGCAGGCGCGCCGGCCCCAACAAAAGCCTTTTCATTTGCTCCTCGGTCAGGAATTTCGGCAGCCGTTTTTCCAGTTTTGGCAACGGCACGCCGATGAAAGGATTTCGCACCACACGGCCATGCTTGAGCCAGTATTTAAAAAACGCCCTCAAACCTGACACATGCAAATGCAGCGTTCGTCGGTCGAATCGACGTTGTCCCTCTATCACGAAATCGCGCAGATCGCGTGGTTTTAACGAATCCAGTCCACGCTCCCAAAGTCCGGCCTTCTTCAGCCAAATATAAAAATCTTCAAACGCCTGCTTGTAGTTGCGCAGTGTATACAACGAATAACGCCGCTCGTCCTTGAGATGCACGAGAAACGGCTCCAGCCAGTCATCCGAGACCGACTTAGGCAGAAGATTCTCCTTTTTATCGACCATGGTCAGCAACCCTAAATCCGAGGTAGGGCGAGGCGTCCCTGCCGAGCCGTGTTTGATTGCGGCTCATGGTGACGTTCAGCTCTTGGCGGTGGTAACACGTTGTTCAACCTCGCGCATCAGCTTTGCCGTGTGCAGCCGCAGCGCGCCTTCGGGATCAAGGCCTTTTGCGCGCGCCGCTGCGGTCAGCTCAAATAGCATCTTCCCGAGCATCACTTCATCAAGTTGCGTACCGAGCGCGTTCACCTGCGCAACATCGACCAGCCCTTCCACCGGCAGCTTTTTCTTTTCCATCTGTTTCCAAATCGCTTCGGCGAACATGATCGACGGCAGCCGCGGCGGCTGGTCCTTGAAAACCTTTGGCGTGGTTCCGCTCCCATTGCCAGTCGCTGCTTTCTCCTGCGCCTTGATCGCCTCCCATTGGGTGATAACCTGGTCCGATGTATCCAGTTTTCCATCACCAAAAACATGCGGGTGCCGCCTGATTAATTTTTCGTTCACCTCGCGCGCGACGTCCTCCAGATCAAACTTCCCCGCCTCCTCGGCTAGCTGCGCGTGGAAAATCACTTGGATCAACACGTCACCCAATTCCTCACGCATATGCGGCAGATCGTTCCGATCGATTGTATCGATTAACTCACTACACTCGTCGATCAGGCAGCGCACGAGCGTTGCGTGCGTTTGTTCCTGATCCCAGGGGCAGCCACCGGGAGCACGCAGCCGGGCAATCGTCCTTCGCAGGTCTTCCATAGCACTCATGGGTTCAAATTGTCGGGCCCAGCCCGCGTGTACACGCATATTTTCTTCTTTGTCTTCCGCCGCCAGCCGTGTTCGCTCATTGCGATGTCCGACAAACTCACCGAGATCATGGCCTGGAAGCGGCAAGAGATCGCCCCGCGCGTCCGCCCCGTGCCTTTAAGCGAATTGGCAAAACTCAACGCGTCACTCCCGCCTCCGCCCGCTTTCGGCGCGGCCCTCGTCCGGCCCGACGGCAAGCTCGGCGTCATCGCTGAAATCAAACGCCGCTCGCCGTCCGCCGGCGCGATCCACGAAGGCGTTTCGGCCACCGAACAAGCCCTGCGCTATCAAGCTGCCGGAGCCAGCGCACTCTCCGTGCTGACCGATGAAAAATACTTTGGCGGCACCCTCGCCGACCTTCGCGCCGTCACCTCCCTTTTCCGCGAAAAACCACCTGTGATTCCCTGTCTCCGCAAAGATTTCATGGTGCACCCGCTGCAAATCGCCGAAGCTCGCGAAGCCGGTGCCAGCGCGATTCTCCTGATTGTCCGCGCACTCAACGACGAAGAAATCACAAAACTCTTCGCCTCAGCTCAAGCCGCCGGCCTCGAAAGCCTTTTTGAAATCCACAACGAGGCCGACCTCGAACGCGCACTCGACCACGGCGCCAAAATCATCGGCGTCAACAATCGCGACCTTGCCATCTTCAAAACCGATCTCGCCCTCAGCGAGCGCCTCATCCCCAAATACCCGCAAGGCATTATCGCCATCAGCGAAAGCGGCATCTTCACCGCCGCCGACGCCGCCCGCGTCCATGCCGCCGGTGCCCAGGCTGTCCTCGTGGGCGAAGCCCTGATGAAAGCTCACTCGCCTGCCGACCTCATCGCCGACTTCCGTCGCTGAAGAAATGCCCCTCACGCCCACCGCCACCCGCGAATTGCTAACCCGCCTCGGTCACCAACCGAAACGTTTCCTAGGGCAAAACTTCCTCGTCGACGGAAACATCGTTCGCAAATCCCTCGAACTTGCCGACATCACCGCCAGCGACAACGTCGTCGAAATCGGACCCGGCCTCGGTACTCTCACTTCGGCACTCCTCTCGACCGGTGCCCACGTTTGGGCGGTTGAAAAGGATCGGGTTCTTCACGAACACCTTTCAACTTCAATCGCAGTCGAATTCCCCCAAACGCTCCACCTCCTCGAAGGCGATGCCATCGAGCACCCGATTGCCGCGCTCAACGCCAACGCCGCACCCGACTTCAAGGTCGTTGCCAACCTCCCCTACGCAATCTCTACGCCATGGATGGACGCCATTCTGGGCGGCCCACTTCCCTCGCGCATGGTCCTCATGCTTCAGCAAGAAGCGGCACAGCGTTATAGCGCCTCGCCTGGTTCGAAACAATTCAGCGCCATCTCCATCTTCTTGCAGGCTGCCTATGATCTCGCGCCCGGCCACAAAGTACCGGCGGCATGTTTTTACCCACGTCCCGATATCGAATCGTACCTGCTTCACCTCGTGCGGAAGCCCACTCCTTTCGTTTTCGCACCCGAAACCAAAAAACTCATCCGCAGCTGTTTCCAACAACGTCGAAAACAAATCGCGTCACTCTTGCGCGACCGGCTGCCCGATCACGGCCAAACGTGGTTCCAGGAACTCGCGACCGCTGGCGTTGGGCCTCAAGCCCGTCCCGAACAAATCCCGGTCGGTCTTTGGACAAAACTTGCCACTTGCTGAAACACCCGCACGGATTACCAGTCACATTCCCTTCCCATGACCCTCCGATTCACCTCCAATTTGATCCTCGCCACCGCCTTTGCATGGTTGTCCTCACTGACACATGCACAGACCACCAACGTCGGAAAAGTGGAGGGCAACCAATACACGTCGCCAACGGGAGTATTTCGCGTCACCATTCCCGTGATAGCCGAATTCAGCGGAACCATCACCGACACCGAGAATGTGGTTACCTTCCAAGACGATTTTACGACCTATCAGACAATCGCCTGCTTCAAAATGGACGACCGACTTCGCCATGAAGAAGACACCCGTGGCCGCAAGGACTTCCTGATCTGGTTTTTTTCGAACACGGTTCAAGCGGAGCTCCTGCAACTCTTTCCCGGTACCCGCGTCGAATCCGCGCATTATATCCACAGCATTAACGACGGGGCGCTCCTGACCTATAACCTTTTACCAGGTGGCTCCATGTTTGCCGAGCGAGCCGTCATCACCAATACGGGAATCCCGATCATCGCCAAGCGCGGCAACCTCGTATTTGTCAAAAATGGCTCTGTATTCATCATGAGCATTGAGCTCGTGGAAAAATCCGTCGAAAACATTGCCTATACCCAAACGGTTGCCGAACAAGACGCGGACCTCCGTAAACGCCTAATGACCCTCCTTGACGCCATCACCTTTGCTTCCATTCCAACCGCCGAATCCGCCCAAACGCCGGCCAAATAGGTGAAAAACCCACCCGCATGACGACCAACACCGCACTTATCATCGCGACCGTCGGAGCCGTAGCTGGATTAGTGAGCGGACTCATCTCCAAAACCCAAGGAAAGGGTTTTAACCTCCCGGTTCATCTGATTGTCGGGATTATTGGCGGCTTCCATGGCCGCCTGTTTTTCAACCTGGTCGGCATCTCAGCTTCAAGTGCCATCGGCCACATCATCTTTGCCGGAATCGGCGCCGCACTTTTCTTGTTTTCCCTGCGCTTCATCAAACCTTCCTAGCCCCTCTGCGTTTGTGCCCGCCCCGCGACCGAAATCGCGCCTTGTCTCTTTTCTGTTGATCGGAACGATCGGCCTGCTGCTCAGCGGCTGCGTCTACCTGCGCCTGCTGGAGTTGAAAAAACAACTTAACCACTTCGACGAGAACTTCACGCTATCGACATCCGAAGATCTTTTGCTGCACTGCCTGCACCCCGTGCTGCAACCCGACGACCTGCGCTGGCTCGGTGCGAGTCCAAAAACACGCACACCGCGCGACAACGGCGAGGAATGGCTGGTCCGCTGGATCAAGGAAACCACACCTGACGCCAAGGAAGAACTCGTCTACGACATGACGTTTTATGCCTATTTTGTCGATAACCGCATGGTCGATATACGCATCCCCAAACGCTACCTCGCCTACGTATCAAAAGATCTGGTCTTAAACATACTCCGTGCCACCGGCTCGGCTCGGGTTGACAAAGAGGAACACAAGGCCGACGCCCAAACGGAGGCCACTGCCGCCACGCCGATGCCGAATTTAGCCGCGATCAAAACCATGCTCGGTGAGCCCACGAGCCGCCAAGTATCATCGAACCAGATCACACAGCTTTACCGCTACCGACTGGATTCGGCCACCGTCGCCAAACCAATCGAAGCCTCGTTCTCGTTTGATTCCGTAACAGGTGAACTGCGCCGCTTCACGGTTCACCTTCCGCGCGGTACGCTCAATTACGAGTTCAAGCCCGTACCGCCAAGATAGGCGCGCTAAAATAACCTGACCTGGCGCAGCGCCTCGTAGCACGCGATACCCGCCGCCGTGCTCAGATTCAGCGAACGCAGGTCGGGGTTAGCGTGCGGAATTGTTATCCGTTGCTCCTCTCCCACCTCGTCATGCAGCCATTCTGGAGCACCCGAGCCTTCATTGCCGAAAACCAGGCCATCACCATCTTCGTAACGAACATCCCAATAGCTTTTCGCAGCCTTCGTCGTAAAAAGCCAAAGCCGTTTCGGCGCCACCGGACTCGCCCGAAATGCCGCCCAA